>NZ_JAWDJJ010000148.1:0-30532 GCF_032465695.1 Actinomyces sp. MRS3W | reverse complement strand
GGGTTGTGGGTGGGTTGGTTGTGAACTGTATAGCGGACGCGAGCATTGGCTGGACTGGCTGGCTCTGCTGTTTGGTGGGGTTGGTTGGTTTGGCTTTTGTTTTGTTTGTTTTGTTGTTGCTTGTGGTTGTTTGTTTTGTCTTGTTTGTGGTTTGCTTGTTTGTTTGGTTGTTTTTGGTTGTGTGTTGTTTTTTTTGGGCGTTCGGTGGATGCCTTGGTACCAGGAGCCGATGAAGGACGTGGCGGCCTGCGATATGCCTCGGGGAGCCGGCTTGCGGGCTGTGATCCGAGGGTTTCCGAATGGGGGGACCCGGCACGGGTTATGTCGTGTCACCTGCCCTTGAATTGATAGGGGGTGGGGGGTTACGCGGGGAAGTGAAACATCTCAGTACCCGTAGGAGAAGATATTCCGTGAGTAGCGGCGAGCGGAAGCGGATGAGGTTAAACCGTGGTCGTGTGATACTCGGCAGGGGTTGCGGCTGCGGGGTTGTGGGGCGCGCTGTTGGGTTTGCTGCCGTGGGCCCGCGCTTTGGTTGGTGGGTAGCCGGATCCTTTGGGAAGAGGAGCCGTAGAGGGTGATAGCCCCGTAGGTTGAACCTGCTGGCTGGGTGTTTGGCGTGTTTTTCCCCTTTGTAGCGTGGGGTTCGTGGAGCCTTGCGTGAGTCTGCCAGGACCACCTGGCTGCCTAAATACTTCCTGGTGACCGATAGCGGATTAGTACCGTGAGGGAATGGTGAAAAGTACCCCGGGAGGGGAGTGAAAGAGTACCTGAAACCGGGCGCCTGCAAGCCGTCAGAGCCTGCCCGCCCTTGTGGTGGGTGGGTGGTGGCGTGCCTTTTGAAGAATGAGCCTGCGAGTTGCGGCGTGTCGCGAGGTTAACCCGTGTGGGGTAGTCGTAGCGAAAGCGAGTCCGAAGTGGGCGTTTTAGTGGCGCGTTGCAGACCCGAAGCGGGGTGATCTACCCATGGCCAGGTTGAGGCACGTGTAAGAGCGTGTGGAGGACCGAACCCACCTCGGTTGAAAACGGGGGGGATGAGCTGTGGGTAGGGGTGAAAGGCCAATCAAACTCCGTGATAGCTGGTTCTCCCCGAAATGCATTTAGGTGCAGCGTTGCGTGTTGCCGGGCGGAGGTAGAGCACTGGTTGGTTGAGGGGCCTTACAGGGTTGCTGATGCCAGTCAAACTCCGAATGCCGTTCTGGTTGAGCGTGGCAGTGAGACTGCGGGGGATAAGCTTCGTGGTCGAGAGGGAAACAGCCCGGATCGCCGGCTAAGGCCCCTAAGTGTGCGCTAAGTGGGAAAGGATGTGCGGTCGCGGTGACAGCCAGGAGGTTGGCTCAGAAGCAGCCATCCTTGAAAGAGTGCGTAATAGCTCACTGGTCGAGTGGTCGTGCGCCGACAATGTAGCGGGGCTCAAGCGCACCGCCGAAGCCGCGGACCTTGGCCGTTGTGGCCTGGGTGGTAGGGGAGCGTCCTGCACTGGGTGAAGCCTCGGGGTGACCTTGGGGGTGGACGGTGTGGGAGTGAGAATGCAGGCATGAGTAGCGAGACCGGGGTGAGATTCCCCGGCGCCGTATGACCAAGGGTTCCAGGGGCAGGTTCGTCCTCCCTGGGTGAGTCGGGTCCTAAGGCGAGGCCGACAGGCGTAGTCGATGGATGACGGGTTGATATTCCCGTACCGGTGAAGGACCGTCCATGCTGACGTGCGGGTGCTAACCCACGCCGCTGTTCGCCCGTTGTGGAGGATGCGTTGCGGCCTTCGGGTCGTGGGTGTTCTCCTTGGGCGGGGGTGGTCTGGGGATCCTCCGTGCTGGTAGGCAAGCGTATTAACAGGGGTGACGCACAGTGGTAGCCTCGCGGGGCTTATGGCTTGTCCCGTTCAAGCGCGTGGCCTGGCATCCAGGTAAATCCGGGTGCCTGTCTTGGATGACGAGGGTGAGGCGTGATGGTGACCCCACCTGTGGTGGGGGATAGTAGGGTGATCCTGGGGTGCCTAGAAAAGCCTCGACGCGAGGTGCTTTGCCGCCCGTACCCAATAACCGACACAGGTGGTCGGGCAGAGTATGCCCAGGCGGGCGAGTGAATCATGGTTAAGGAACTCGGCAAAATGCCCCCGTAACTTCGGGAGAAGGGGGGCCCGAGCCTTGAAGCCCCGTTGCGGGCTAGGGGTGAGGGTCGCAGTGACCAGGGAGGAGCGACTGTTTACTAAAAACACAGGTCCGTGCGAAGCCGTAAGGCGATGTATACGGACTGACGCCTGCCCGGTGCTGGAAGGTTAAGAGGATCCGTCAGCCGCAGCGTTCCTGCTGTGGTGAAGCGGTGAGCCTAAGCCCCAGTAAACGGCGGTGGTAACTATAACCATCCTAAGGTAGCGAAATTCCTTGTCGGGTAAGTTCCGACCTGCACGAATGGCGTAACGACTCCTCTACTGTCTCGACCATGAGCTCGGCGAAATTGCATTACGAGTAAAGATGCTCGTTACGCGCAGAAGGACGGAAAGACCCCGGGACCTTTACTATAGCTTGGTATTGACGTCCGCCATGGTTTGTGCAGGATAGGTGGGAGACTGTGAAGCCGGCACGCTAGTGCTGGTGGAGTCGTCGTTGGGATACCACTCTGACTGTGGCGTGCGTCTGAACCTCGGCCCGTGATCCGGGTCAGGGACAGTGCCTGGTGGGTAGTTTAACTGGGGCGGTTGCCTCCTAAAATGTAACGGAGGCGCTCAAAGGTTCTCTCAGCCTGGTCGGCAACCAGGTGTTGAGTGCAAGCGCACAAGAGGGCCTGACTGCGAGACTGACGGGTCGAGCAGGCACGAAAGTGGGAGCTAGTGATCCGGCGATCCCGTGTGGGTGGGTCGTCGCTCAACGGATAAAAGGTACCCCGGGGATAACAGGCTGATCCTGCCCAAGAGTCCATATCGACGGCATGGTTTGGCACCTCGATGTCGGCTCGTCGCATCCTGGGGCTGGAGCAGGTCCCAAGGGTTGGGCTGTTCGCCCATTAAAGCGGTACGCGAGCTGGGTTTAGAACGTCGTGAGACAGTTCGGTCCCTATCCTCTGCGCGCGCAGGAGACTTGAGAAGGCCTGTCCCTAGTACGAGAGGACCGGGACGGACGAACCTCTGGTGCGCCAGTTGTCCCGCCAGGGGCACGGCTGGTTGGCTACGTTCGGGCCGGGTAACCGCTGAAAGCATCTAAGCGGGAAACCGTCTTCAAGATGAGGTCTCCACCCCCACCTTTTTGGGGGGAAGGCTCCCAGTAGACTACTGGGTTGATAGGCCAGACGTGGAAGCAGGCACCACCCGTGGTGGTGGCAACCTGCTCGTGAGCTGACTGGTACTAATAACAGCCAACACAACACACACATGCACCATGTAAACGAGCACACACACAAACAACGCGAACACGAACAACGCGAACAACACAAACAAACACACACGCACCATCACACGCCCGGGCAACCCCCCAGGCCAACGGTGTAGGCGTCCGCTGTACGGTCTCACGACCAACCCCCGCCACCCAACCCCCCCCACACAAACAAGCAAGGCGGGGGCACGCAGGCCACAGACAACAACATAACCGCGCCAATCACACAACACGCGCACACCACCACCCCCCAACAACACGGGGCCCCAGCCAAGCCACACACAGGCAGGCCGGTGGTGGCAGCCCCCCAAGGCTTGGGGGCGTGTGGAGTGTCGGTGGTCATAGCGGGGAAGAAACGCCCGGACCCATCCCGAACCCGGAAGCTAAGAACCCCAGCGCTGATGGTACTGTCCCCGACAGGCGGACGGAAGAGTAAGACACCGCCGACACCCACACCCCCCACAAACACAACACACAAGGGTCCCACCCCTAGCGGGAGGGACCCTTCTTTCACACCCCAAAACCAACCAGCTGTGCAGTAGGTGGCTTAACCGGCCGTCGGACCTGGCACGGGCAGAGGCTCTCCTAGGGGCGGCCCGGCGCATCCGGGTGCGCGGGCGATGACCAAGCTGGCGACGGCACACGCGAGCCTGGAGCCGCACACGAACGATCGCCCGGAGCACGAGCCCGATGACGCACACGAGTCACCGCTAGGCACACACGACTCGGCCTCATGTACACGAGTTGCCGTCACGAACACGAGTTTTGGAGATATGCAGGTGCTAAGACCGTGCGAAACTCCAGAACTCGTGTCTTTGGGGCAAACACGTGTTTATCGGGTAACACGTGTTCACGACGCCGGGGTCGTCCCTGAGCGGGACAGCGGATAAGCTGTGCGTCACACCCAGGAGCTCAGCCACATGTGCCAATGCCAGAAGATGTAGGGGACTGTTTGTCCCGTCCAGATCGGCCACCACAGCACGGCGAACGCAACGGCGGCTACAAGTATCACGGCAATGAGGGCCAGCCCCTCACCACGCAGACGCCACGACGGCACGCCGGTCCAGTCTTCGGGCAGATGCAGGCGCAGGGGTCGCACGCCGAAGCCGAAGTAGGTGGCCACCATGCCGCGGGGCCACGCCCGTCCGGGACCGATCCGCCCCGCGTCGAGCCAGTTCGCCTCCCGGCTTGCCTCGGCGGAACCGGGCACGGGCCGCAACAGCCCCGTCACGGAGCCGAGCGCCAGCACCAGCACCAGCACCACGCAGGGCACGAATGCGACTGTGTAGAAGGTGAAGATGGTGCGGTCCCGGTAGATGAACCAGGGTAGATACAAACCGACGTAGCCGATTAGCGGCACCCATGCGCGCCAGTCGCGGTTGCGGATGGCCAGTGCGACGATGACGAAGATGAGCGCTACGACGGCGGCCCACCAGATGGGGATGTTGCCGATCGAGGTGATGGCCTGGATACAGCGGTCTGAGCCGCAGTCGGCGCCCGCCATGTCCTGGTCGCCCTGCCAGTAAAACGACGTTGGCCGCAACTGCAGCAGCCAACCAATCGGCTTGGACATATACGGGTGTTCGGAGTCCAGGCCGACGTGGAAGTTGTACATGGACAGGTGATACTCGAATAGATCATTAAGCGAGTCGGGTAGCCAGGAACGCTCGACGAACCCGTGCTCCGCCCGCTGGGCTGCGGCCCAACCATGGTTGTAGGCGGCGTTGTGCAGGAGCCAAGGTCCCCAGCCGATACCGACATAGATGACGAACGCGACCGGCACCAGGCGAATGAAGTCGCCGACGCCCCGGGCGACGATCCCCTCCAGGAACCAAGCGCGTGCCCGAACCCGGCGCAGTGCCAAGGTATCCCACACGACCACGAGGATCCCGACGGCCGCCAGCAGATAGGCTCCCGACCATTTCACCGAGCAGGTCAGACCCAAGACGATCCCGGTGGCCAGCAACCAGGGACGCAGGTGAGCTTTGGGCGCGCGTGCATCGGGCAGTGTGCCTGCAAGGTCCGCCGCCAGCCGCGCTCGGCTCCACTCCCGGTCGCGAACCAGGCAGTACAGCGTGAGGGTTGCGAATAAACCGATGAATCCGTCCAACAGGCCGATGCGCGACTCCGTGATCGCAACGCCGTCAATGGCCAGGAGCACGCCGGCCAGGCCCGCCAGCAGGGGTGAACGGGTCAGGCGCAGCGTAAGGCGCGCCAACACCATGACCGTGAGGATGCCAGCCACGGCCGGCATGAAGCGCCACCCGAAGGAGGACTCGGCGCCGAAGATCTGCATCCCCAGCCCAATGAGCCATTTGCCGAGCTGTGGATGGACCACATAGCTGGGGTCGGTGGTCAGCGCCGAGAAGTCTCCCTGAGCGAAGAGCTCATCCGCGCCGTCGGCCCACACCGACTCGTAACCGTTGTGCCACAGTGCATAGCCCTCCTTGACGTAGTAGATCTCGTCGAACATGAGCTGATGCGGGTGGGCCAGGCCGACCAGCCGTGTCAGCGCGGCGATGATCCCAGCTACCGCCGTGGCGATCCAGCCGTTGATCCGCAGCGCCTTCGGCGCCACGTATTCGCGCGGGTCCAGGCCCAGCGCGGTTCGCAATGCGTCCTCGCGGCGCGGCGCTGGGGCGGCAGGCTCGGCGTCCGCTGCCTTGCGCGAGTCGTCGACGGCGGGTGAAGAAGCGGCGTCAAGGGCGTGGGACTCGTCGGCGTCATCCGGTGGAGTACAGGGTGAAGTCACGTCAACGAGTCTAAGGCGGGCCGTCATACTGGGGCCATGAGCGAGGACATGAATGATGACACCCCGGAGGAGGCTCTCCTGCCCGCGCCTGCGGGTGCGGACGCTGCGGGAATAGACGCGCCGCGCCCGGGCACGATCACCCTGGCGGCCACGCCGATCGGGAACGTATCCGACGCCTCGCCGCGCCTGCGCGCCGCATTGGAAGGGGCCGACGTCGTCGCCGCAGAGGACACGCGGCGACTGTTCGCCCTGGCCCGCCGCCTGGGAGTGCGGGTGGGCGGCCGGGTGGTGGCCTTTCATGAGCACAACGAGACCGCTAGAACTCCGGAGCTGCTGGAGGCGGCGCGCGCTGGCAGCGCCGTCGTTGTGGTGTCCGACGCGGGGATGCCGGGAATCTCCGATCCCGGCTACCGGCTTGTGGTGGCAGCCGCCGCTGCGGGGGTTCCGGTCACCGTTGCCCCCGGACCCTCGGCGGTGCTGACCGCCCTGGTGCTATCCGGCCTGGCCAGCGACCGCTTCACCTTTGAGGGATTCCTGCCGCGCAAAGCGGGGGAGCGGCAGCGCGCCCTGGCGGAGCTGGCCGCCGAGCCGCGCACCATGGTTTTCCTGGAGTCCCCCAGGCGCACCCACCAGACCCTGCAGTCCATGGCGGATGCCTTCGGCGGCGATCGGCCGGCGGCATTGTGCCGAGAACTGACCAAGACGCATGAGGAGGTCCGGCGCGCGTCGTTGGAGGAGCTCGTGACGCTCACCGCTGACGGGGTACTGGGTGAGGTGGTGCTGGTCGTTGCCGGCGCCCCGGCACGGGCGGTGGATCTTGCCACTGCCGCCGAGCAGGCGCTCGAGCTTGCCGCCGGGGGAATGCGGCTCAAGGCGGCTGCGGCTCAGGTGGCGGCGCGGGTCGGCGCACGCCCCAATGAGGTGTATCGCGCGGCTCTGGCGGCGCGCGATGGCGATACTCCCAGACCGACGACGTCCTAGCGGCCTTGCGTATTCTCCGGCGGGGGAAGGGGACGGTAAACCACCTGCTGTGGGGCCGTCCCGTAGCTGCCCTGGGGCGACGCGGGCGGCTGGGGTCCCGTCGCCGTCGGCCCGGACGACGACGATGCCCCATACCCGGATCCGGCTGGCTGGCCCGGGACGAATCCCGGCTGCAACGCCGAATTCGGTTGCTGCTGGTACGGCGTCGAACCTGCCTGCGGGGAGGCGAGCAAACGCCCCATGACGGCGCGCCCGCGCGCACGCCTGCGCACAACGAACCAGATGGTCCCAACCGTGGCTGCGATCGCTCCGACGAAACCGAACGGCATGGAGGCGGACACCAGACGTAGGCTGCGATTCCACTCGGGGGAGACGTACGCCGTGTTGATCGTGATCGCACTGTCCCCGGTGCAGGCGACCGTGTAGGTGCCGGCGGCTTGCGAGCGGAAGCCCAGCACCTGCGGGGGAGGACCGCCGGCAATACGGTCCGGGGCGTACACGTCCAGTTTCGTGCCCGACGGATCGGTCACCGTGCAGGAAATATCGCCGTCGGAGGAGTACAAGCCATACTCCGTGTCTTCCAGTAGGCCCAGCGCGGCTGCGGTGCCGTCTTGGTCGAGGGCGACGGCGTTCTCGTCGCGCACACTCGGCGCCACGCGCACGGCGGCGACGAACAGCACTATTCCCACCAGCAAGGTGGCCACACCCATGATGAGGACGATGCGCGGCACCTTGAGGGAGGGCAGACCGTCCGCATCAAAACCGCGGCGCGGCCCCGGCGTGGGCATGTGCCCGGCCGGTGTTGTCGGCCACTGCGCCCCGGGGGTGGGGGCCGGGCCGGGCTGATTCCACATTGTCATGGCAACCTGCTATCTCCGCTTCTGGTCGCGGACCGTATGGCGAGCCCGCCAGTTTCTCGTGTCACTGCGCCCCCTCAGTAGCCCGGACGCCCACCAGCGTATCCGGCAGCCTGCGCCTGCAGCGCCTTCTTGTTGTTCGAATTGCGGACGACAAGCCAGATGAGCCCTGCGATGAGCAACGGGACGCCGACGATCGCCATGCCGGCGCCAACAAAGACGCCGAATACGCTGCGGACGATGTCCTGAGCCTTGATGAGTGGTCCTAGGTAGACGTCGTCGACGGAGGCCGTCGAGCAGGTGATGTCGTAGTCACCCGACACCTTGACCGTCAGCACGCCGAAGAGACGGCGACCGTTGATGGTGGTGCTCGATGACGGGCCATCAATGGTCGCGTTTCCGTCAGGTCCCTGGGCGGTGCAGGTTGACAGCCCGTTGCCGTACAGGCCATAGATGGCTGTCGATTCGAGCTGCACGGTAGTTGTGCCATCGGCAGCGATTGGTGCCATGTCGTCGCTGACGCGGGCCACCGAGACAAAGCAGACGACCAGGACGATGACGCCGAGCAGCGCCAGGAACACCCCCGAAAGCAGCAAAATCACCGGGCCCTTGCGTCCCTTGGGAGCAGGCGGATGCGGGGCCGCATAGGGGGCGGCCGTGTAGGGGGAGCCAGAGCTCGGTGGGTAAGACACGAAATTCCTTCAAGATTGCCAAGCGCTACTGGGGCGGCACCCGATCACTGCGCCGTCGCCCCCACCATACGTGCCGGTCGGGGCCGTCGCAGCCGCGCCAACGCAGTCGGCAGGCACACGCGGACCTGCGCGGCTGCCTGAGCGGATGAGATGAGGGCGGGTGCTCGAAACGGATAGGCTGCCCCCCATGAGCCGCATTCTTTCCGCCGTCGCCTGGCCCTACGCCAATGGTCCCCGCCACATCGGACACGTGGCCGGCTTCGGCGTCCCCTCCGATGTCTTTTCCCGCTACATGCGCATGGCCGGACACGACGTCCTCATGGTTTCCGGCACCGACGAGCACGGCACCCCGATCCTGGTGGCGGCGGACGAGGAGGGGGTCAGCCCCCGCGAACTGGCCGACCGCAACAACCGGCTCATCGTCGAGGACCTGGTGGCACTGGGGCTGTCCTACGACCTGTTCACCCGCACCACCGCCGGCAACCATTACCGCGTAGTGCAGGACATGTTCCGCACCGTGCGCGACAACGGCTACATGGTGGAGCAGGTCACTCGCTCGGCGATCTCCCCCTCCACCGGCCGCACCCTGCCCGACCGCTACATCGAGGGCACCTGCCCGATTTGCGGCAGCGCGGGCGCGCGCGGCGACCAGTGCGACAACTGCGGCAACCAGCTCGACCCCACCGACCTCATCGACCCCCACTCCCGCATTAACGGGGAGACCCCGGAGTTCGTCGAGTCCTCCCACTGGTTCCTGGACCTGCCCGCGCTCGCGGATGCGCTGGGCGCCTGGCTGGATGAACGCGAGGCCTCGGGATCCTGGCGCCCCAACGTCATCCGCTTCTCCAAGAACATCCTGGCCGAGATCCGCCCCCGCGCCATGACCCGCGACATCGACTGGGGCATCCCCATCCCCGGCTGGGAGGACCAGCCCAACAAGCGCCTGTACGTGTGGTTCGACGCCGTCATCGGATACCTGTCCGCCTCCATCGAGTGGGCGCGCCGCAACGGCGACCCGGAGGCCTGGCGGGCGTGGTGGAACGACCCCCGCGCCCTGTCCTACTACTTCATGGGCAAGGACAACATCGTTTTCCACTCCCAGATCTGGCCCGCCGAGCTGCTCGGCTACAACGGTCAGGGGGAGCGCGGCGGCCAGAGCGGCGACATGGGCACGCTCAACCTGCCCACCGAGGTTGTCTCCAGCGAATTCCTCACCATGGAGGGCCGCAAGTTCTCCTCCTCCCACGGCATCGTCATCTACGTGCGTGACTTCCTCGCCCGCTACCAGGCCGACGCCCTGCGCTACTTCATCTGCGCCGCCGGCCCGGAGACCGCCGACGCCGACTTCACCTGGGCGGAATTCGTGCGCCGCACCAACGGCGAGCTGGTGGCCGGCTGGGGCAACCTGGTCAACCGCACCGCCGCCATGATCCACAAGCGCTTCGGCGCCATCCCGGCCCCCGACGAGCTCCAGGACGTGGACCGCGCCCTGCTCGACGCCGTCGCCGCCGGCTTCAACACGGTCGGTGACCTTATCCGCCACCACCGCCAGAAGGCGGCCCTCGCCGAGGCCATGCGGCTGGTCGGCGAGGCCAACAAGTACATTGCCGACACCGAGCCCTTCAAGCTCAAGGGTGAGGAGGGCAGCTCCGCGCACCGGCGCCTGGCCACCGTGCTGCACACCCTCGCCCAGGTGGTGGCCGACCTCAACCTCATGCTCTCACCGTTTCTGCCGCACGCCGCCAACGACGTCGAGAGGGTCTTCGGCGGTGACGGCACCATCGCCCCCATGCCCCGCATTGAGGAGGTGGACGAGCTCGACCCGCAGGTGCTGCCCGACGCCTTCGCCTCGCGCACCGGCTACCCGATCATCACCGGCGACTACGCGGCCGTGCCCACCTGGGAGCGCCACGACGTCGTGGTCGGCACCCCGATCGCCAAGCCGAAGCCCGTCTTCGTCAAGCTCGATGAGGCCATCGTTGAGGAGGAGCTGGCTCGCTATGCCGACTCCCTGCCCGACGACGTCACTGGCGCATGAGTCGCAAGCACCGCGACCGCTCCTGGCCGCCAGCCGACGCCGTCGCGCCCCTGGCCCGGCCCGTGGTCGACAACCACACTCACCTGCCGGTGCCCGGGGAAGTGGCCGCCGGGCCAGGATCCGACGCACCGCTGGACGCCACCGAGCTCGTCAGCCGGGCCGTCGCCGTCGGCGTGACCGGCATGATCACCTCCGCCTGCGAGACGCCGGCCTGGGAGCCCAGCATTGCGCTGGCGCACGAGCTCGCCCCCGTTCGGGTCGCCCTGGCCATTCACCCCAACGAGGCCGTGGCTCACGCCGGAGTGCGGGAGATCGGCCCCGACGGCCTGGAACCGCAGCACCTGCCCCACCACGACGAGCCCCTGGATGAGGCCATGGGCCGACTGGAGGCGCTGGTACGTGACAACCGGGACGTCGTCGTCGCCGTGGGGGAGACCGGCATGGACGCCTTCCGCACCGGCCCGCGTGGCGCCGCGGTCCAGCGTGAGGCCTTCCGGGCACACATCGCCCTGGCCAAGGAACTCGACCTGCCCCTGCAGATCCATGACCGCGATGCGCACGCCGAATGCGTTGCGGTGCTGGAGGCCGACGGTGCCCCCGAGCGGACCGTTTTCCACTGCTTCAGTGGGGGAGCCGCCCTGGCCCAGGCCTGTGCTGAGCACAGCTGGTACGCCTCCGTGGCCGGGCCCATCACGTATCCCGCCAACGACGCCCTGCGCGCTGCGTTCTGCGCGCTTCCCGACGAGCTGCTCCTGGTGGAGACGGACGCCCCCTACCTACCGCCCAAGCGCTGGCGCGGTCGTCCCAACGGCTCCTACCTCATGCCGGATACGGTCCGTTTTCTTGCGCAACAGCGCGGTTTGGGCGAGGCGGAGGCCGGTGAGCTGCTGGCACACAACACGCGTCAGGTCTACGGAAGTTGGTTGTGAACTGCGTCAGGTTGTGTTGCTGAGGCTGCGAGCCGTCAGTTAGCGTTGCTGCCAGTTGTCAACCGTTAGGAAGAATCCCCGTGGGTCGTCACTCCCAGAGCAGCTCCTTGAGTACAACGCTGGTTGAGCTTGGGGCGCTCGCCTCGAAGAGCTTCACCAACACGTCTGCGTCGCGCGGCCGCCGCCGCGCCGAGGGCCCCGCAAAGACGTCGATCTCGCCGGCCATGTACCGTGCGGGCGGTGTGGCGGCCACCCTGTCGCTCGCGGTTTCCGGCGGCGCCTACGCCGCCACCCAGTTCGGCGACTCCGACATTGCCCCCCTCACCGAGTCCCAAGCGCGGCTGCAGGCCATGGCCGTGACCGGCGACGACGTGACCGCCAGCCAGGTTGTCGGTGGCGACGTGGCCGAGGTGTCGTCGGTGACTGAGGATGTGACGGATGAGTTTGAGCGGGTGGAGCAGGAGACGGATGCTCTGGCTGAGGGTGAGACTGAGGTTGAGACTGAGGGTGTTAATGGGGTGACCCGGGTGGTGTATCGGGTGACGAGTGTGGGTGCTGAGGAGGTTGCTCGGGAGGTTGTGTCTCGGGTTGTGGTCAGTGAGCGGGTCGATGAGGTGGTGCTGGTAGGTACCGGCACGGCGTCGGACACCAGCAGCGACACAAGCACCACCACCACGACGACCGCCAGTGGCGACGGCACGACCGCTGCCTCGGCCCAGTCCATCGCCCAGTCCATGATGTCCTCCTACGGCTGGGACGACTCCCAGTTCAGCTGCCTGGTCAGCCTGTGGAACCGCGAGTCCGGCTGGAACTACCAGGCGCAGAACGCCTCCTCCGGCGCCTACGGCATCCCCCAGGCCCTGCCGGGCTCCAAGATGAGCTCGGTCGCCTCCGACTGGGCCACCAACCCCACCACCCAGATCACCTGGGGTCTGAGCTACATCTCCGGGCGCTACGGCACTCCGTGCTCCGCCTGGGCGCACTCCGAGTCCACCGGCTGGTACTGACAAGCGCAGGCGACACCCCCTCCTCGCCGAGACCGGCACTATGACGTGCCGAGACCGGCACTTGTGACGTACCGAAACCGGTCGAAGTTGCTGAGGAGAGGCTCACTGGCCGGAAGCCACCGGGAAGCACGCGGGAGGAGTCTGCTCCCCCGACGTCGCCACGGCGTGCCCCGAATCGTGACCTATTCCATTGTGAGACCTTGTGTCCTTCGCTAGCGTGACGGTCAGTCGGCGCCTACTTCACCGATCCGATGGCCACTGCTATCGAGGAAAGGACACCACGTGAGCCGCATGAACGATCTCCTCCAGCCCACCGTACTGCGTGCCGGAGGCATCGCCGCTGTGCTGGCCCTGTCGATCTCGGGCGGCGCCTACGCGGCCGTGCAGGCCACCACCGCCCCGGACGTCCCGGCCACCGAAGCGGCCATGAACTCCCTCAACTCCGTTGCCGTCGTCACCGAGGACGCTGACATCGCCGACGTCGATTTGGTGGTTTCAGCCGACACGACCGAGGTGTCGTCGGTGACTGAGGATGTGACGGATGAGTTTGAGCGGGTGGAGCAGGAGACGGATGCTCTGGCTGAGGGTGAGACTGAGGTTGAGACTGAGGGTGTTAATGGGGTGACCCGGGTGGTGTATCGGGTGACGAGTGTGGGTGGTGAGGAGGTTGCTCGGGAGGTTGTGTCTCGGGTTGTGGTCAGTGAGCGGGTCGATGAGGTGGTGCTGGTAGGTACCGGCACGGCGTCGGACACCACCGACACCGAGGAGACCGCCACCTCCACCAGCGGTTCCTCCGACTCTGCGACCTCCTCGCAAAGCACCTCCAGCGCCTCGGCTGCTGACGGCTCGGTGTGGGCGGCTCTCGCCCAGTGCGAGTCCGGGGGCAACCCGACTACGAACACCGGCAACGGTTTCTACGGCCTGTACCAGTTCTCCCTGCCCACCTGGCGGGCGCTGGGCGGAACCGGCTACCCGCACGAGGCCGACGCCGCCACCCAGACCGCCATGGCCCAAAAGCTTCAGGCCCAGTCCGGCTGGGGACAGTGGCCCCACTGCGCCGCCAAGCTCGGTCTGCTCTAAGCAGCGGCCGAGGGCCGACCTCGCGCGAGGTATCCAGCGGGGCATGGCGCCAGCTGTGGCCGAGCCGCCGGGAGCGGTGCGTCATTAGTGCCGGTTTCGGTACGTCATTAGTGCCGGTTTCGGCATGTTATTAGTGCCGGTCTCGGTGAAGGGGCGGGGTGCTGGCAGTAGGCTTGCGCCCGTGCCCCAACCCGACACCCGCGAGACCACCCCCGGGCTCCTCGGCCCCGCCGATATCCGGGCCCTGGCCCGGGCGCTTGACCTGCGCCCGTCGAAGTCGCGCGGCCAGAACTTCGTCCACGATGCCGGCACCGTGCAGCGCATCGTGCGCCTGGCCGGAGTTCAGCCCGATGAGACCGTGCTGGAGATTGGCCCCGGCCTCGGCTCCCTGACCCTCGCTCTCCTCCAGGTCGGTGCACGCGTCGTCGCCGTCGAAATCGACCCCGTACTCGCCCGGGCCCTGCCCACCACCGTCGCCGACCGCCTGCCCGACGCCGCCAGTCGCCTCACCGTCATTAACTCCGACGCGCTGAACATCACCGGGCCGCAGTCCCTCGGCGGGGCCACCCCCGCACGGCTGGTCGCCAATCTGCCCTACAACGTGGCGGTGCCCGTCCTACTCACCCAGCTCGCCGCCCTGGAGTCGCTGCGTACGGCCACCATCATGGTGCAGGCGGAGGTCGCCGACCGCCTCGCCGCCGGCCCCGGCTCGCGCACCTACGGCACCCCCAGCGTCAAGGCCGCCTGGTACGGGCAGGTACGCCGACAGGCACGCATCGGCCGGACCGTCTTCTGGCCCGTGCCCAACGTCGATTCAGCCATCGTCACCCTCACGCGCCGCGAGCCGCCGCCCACGACCGCCACCCGCGCACAGGTCTTCGCCGTCATCGACGCCGCCTTCGCCCAACGCCGCAAAACCTTGCGCAATGCCCTGGCGAACCTGGCGGGCGGCCCCGAGCGAGTGGAAGCGGCGGCCCGCGCCAGCGGCGTCGACCCGACCACCCGCGGTGAAAACCTCGACGTCGCCGCCTTCGCCGCTCTGGCCCAGGCTCTCGCCGACGCCGGTGCTTTCCCCACCTCGGGCAGCAGCCCCGATGACGGCGCCGACACCGTCGGCTGCACCACCGCCGCCCAGACGTCCGATGCGGCCCGAAGGAGACGGCCATGAGTCGCTTACGTGCAGTCCCCGGCGGACAGTCCGCCCCCCAGCCGGCTCGCGCCGGTTCCATGGTCAAGGTGCGTGTGGAGGCCCCCGGCAAGGTCAACCTGTTCCTTTCCGCGGGCGCTCCCGGCGCCGACGGCTACCACCTTCTGACCACCGTATTTCAGGCGGTCCGTCTCATTGAGACCGTCACCGCCCGTCGACAGGCCGCGGACCTGCGCGGCACCATCACCCTCGGTCTGGAGGAACCCGACCCCGCCGTCCCCACCGACGCCACCAACCTCGCGGTGCGCGCCGCCGCCCGCCTCGCCGAGGAAACCGGCGTTACCGACGGCGTCGACCTGCTCCTGCGCAAACGCGTCCCCGTCGCCGGCGGCATGGCCGGCGGCTCCGCCGACGCCGCCGCCACACTCGTCGCTTGTAACGCCCTGTGGGGCACCGGGCTGAGCCAGGCCCAGTTGCTTGTGCTCGCCGCCCAGCTCGGTGCGGACGTGCCCTTCCCTCTACTGGGCGCCACCGCCGTCGGCCACGGCCGCGGCGACCGGCTCACCCCCCTCATGGCGCGCGGCACCTATCACTGGGTGTTCGCCACCTCCGCGCAGGGGCTGTCCACACCCGCCGTCTTCCAACGCTTCGATGCCCTCGCCCAGGACAGCGCCGCACCTGCCGCCCCGGCTGACGTCCCCGCCGAACTGACCGGCGCCCTGCGCGACGGCGACCCCCGGGCGCTGGCCGCCTGTCTGCACAACGACCTGCAAGAAGCGGCCATTTCCCTGCGCCCGCAGTTGGCCGACATCATCGCGCTCGCCGAGGCCTCCGGTGCCCTGCGCGCCATGGTCTCCGGCTCCGGCCCCACCATCGCCGCCCTGGCACCCGACCCCGCCACGGCCATGCGCGTGGCCAACGCCCTGACCGCCTCCGGCCTGGTCACCGGTGCCCTGCGTGCCGACGCCCCGGTTGCCGGCGCCCGGATGGTGGGCTGATGGCGCACCTGCTCGGTATCGAGTCCGCTCGGGTCACGGTCGGGCCGCGCATCCTCTTCGATGAGGTCACCTTGGGACTTGAGGACGCCGCCCGCATCGGCGTGCTCGGCCCCAATGGCGCCGGCAAATCCACCCTGCTGTCGCTACTGGCCGGCACCCGCACGCCCGACGCCGGCCGCGTCACCCGCGCCGGCGGCACGCGCGCCGTCATGCTCACCCAGACCGACCACTTTGCCCCGGGGACGAGCGTACGCACCGCCGTCCACGGCACGACCCCCGAGCATGAGTGGGCCTCCAACCCCGCCGTGCGCGACATTCACGCCGGGCTGCTGCCCGATCTCGACATGGATGCCGACGTCGCCACCCTGTCCGGCGGGCAGCGCCGCCGGGTCGCCCTGGCCGCTGTGCTCGCCGCCGATGCCGACGTCGTCATCCTCGACGAGCCCACCAACCACCTCGACGTTGAGGGCGTCGACTGGCTCGCCCGCCACCTGGCGGCCCGCTTTTCCCGCCGCCGCGCCACCGGCGCCCTGGTCACCGTCACCCACGACCGCTGGTTTCTGGACGCCGTGTGCACCCAGGTGTGGGAGGTCGTCCCCGGCGTCGATCCCGGCGGCTCCCGCCCGCAGATTCCCGGACATGTCGACACCTACGACGGCGGTTACGCCGCCTATGTGCTGGCACGCGCCGAACGCGCCCGGCAGGCGGCGGCCGCCGCCGCCAAGCGTGAGAACTTGCTGCGCAAGGAACTCGCCTGGCTGCGCCGCGGCGCCCCGGCCCGCACCTCCAAGCCCCGCTTCCGCATCGACGCCGCCGAGGCCCTCATCGCCGATGTCCCGCCCCCGCGCGACACCGTTGCACTGACCGCCATGGCCACCGCCCGGCTGGGCAAGAAGGTCCTCGACCTGGAGGACGTCAGCGTCGTCTACCCCGCCCCCGGTGCCCCGCAGGCGCAGCGGGAAGTGCTCAGCCACGTCACCTGGCGGCTCGCTCCGGGGGAGCGCGTCGGCGTTGTCGGCGTCAATGGGGCGGGCAAGACCACGCTGCTGCGCCTACTCGAGGGGACCCAGGCGCCCACCCGCGGGCGGGTGGTGCGCGGGAAAACCGTCGCCGTCGCCACCCTGTCGCAGACCACTCACGAGCTCGACCCTTTGGCACAGCTGCGGGTGGTCGACGCCGTCGCCGCGGCGGGGGAACACGTCGTCGTCGATGGCCGGGAGCTGACCGCGGCGCAGCTGGTGGAGCGGCTCGGCTTCACCCGCAACCGCGCCTGGACGCGCGTAGGGGAGATCTCCGGTGGAGAGCGTCGGCGCCTGCAAGTACTGCGGCTGCTCATGACCGAACCGAATGTGCTGCTCCTGGACGAGCCCACCAACGACCTGGACACTGACACGCTCACCGCCATGGAGGACCTGCTCGATTCCTTCCCCGGCACCCTCGTCGTCGTCTCCCACGATCGCTATCTGCTTGAGCGCGTCACCGACCACCAGATCGCCCTCCTGGGTGACGGCACCATCCGGGACCTGCCCGGGGGCGTGGAGCAGTACCTGCAGTTGCGCCGCCAGGCGGCCAAGCAGGAGCCGGTCCGGCAGCCGGAGCCGACGCGGCAGGGCGACGGCGCCGCACAGCATGCGGCTCGCAAACAGCTGGCGGGCATCGAACGTCGCCTGGACAAGGCCGCTGCCCGCATCGATGCTCTGCACCAGCGTATGGAGCAGGCCTCGGCGCAGCTGGATATCGACGAGCTGGCGGAACTGGGCAGACAGCTCACCCAGGCCGAGGCCGAACAGGCCGAATTGGAGAATCAGTGGCTGCAGGCCGCGGAAGCCGCTGAGGGCAATTAGGCCGGCGAGTCGGCGCTAGGGTCGGGATGCTGCGCGAGTAGACGCCGCAGCACCGGGGAGGCGGTCGTTGCCGCGGACGGCAGATAGACCACGGACGCGCCGACCTCCGCCATCTGCTCCTCGAGTAGATTCCCCGCCTTGGTGCCTCGGAGCTCGTCGTCTGCGAACAGGATGTCGAAGGGATCGCGCTGCCATGCCACGCGCTTATCCGGATCAAAGTCGGGGACGACGGCGTCGACAACCCGCAACGCGGCCACCAGTGCCATGCGCTCTTCCTGCGGCACGATCGGGGCATGGCCGGTGGCGTGCCGCAGGGACTCGTCGGTCGCTATACCTACGATGAGCCGGTCGCAGCGCGTGGCAGCGGCGGTCAAGAGGTTGAGATGCCCGACGTGCAGCATGTCGAAGCCGCCGGGGAGATATCCGGTGATCATCAGTACGCTCCCTTACCGCCAGTGACGGTTCTGAAAGCAGATAAACAGTTGTATATGACTCTCGCGAGCGAGTGGCTGCGGCAAGACTCCTACGCTAGTCAGACTCTTGCACGGCGACCGCTGCTCAAGCTACCCCGGAATCAAGCCTTGTGGGCCGTAACGTGAACAGGCCCACAAGGCCGGGTGGGATCGGGACGGCATGGTCGTCAGCAGGCCGCCCCGATCTCCTAGTGTGCCGCCGGGTGATCGCGCAGCGTGGGTTTCGGGGTCATGGCGCGCAAACCGTTCCATGCCAGATTGACCATATGCGCGGCGACTTCCTCCTTGCTCATGGTCTGGTTCTCCAGCCACCACTGCGAGGGCATAGCCACAATGCCGACGAGCATCTGTGCGTACAACGGGGCGGTGCGCGGGTCTAGGCCGTGTGCGGAAAAATGGGTGGCGAGCAGGCCTGACACCTGGATGGCTACGTCCGCCAACAGGGTGGAGTAGGTGTCGGAGCTGTGGGTGTTGGTCGCCGATAGGATGCGGAAGCCGTCGGAGGACTCTTCGATGTAAGTCAACAGCGCCAGGGCGGCGCGTTCAACGATGACCGAAGCGGACGAGGAGGATTTGAGCGCTTCGGTGATGGTGGTGGAGATGGCTGTGAGCTCGCGGTCCACGATGACGGCATACAAGCCCTCTTTACCGCCGAAATGCTCATAGACCACCGGCTTGGACACCTTGGCCCGGTTGGCGATCTCCTCAATGCTGGTGGCTTCGAAGCCCTTCTTGGCGAAGAGGGCGCGGGCCACGACGATGAGCTGCTCGCGCCGTTCGGTGGCGCTCATCCGGGTTCGCTTGCTGGCTTTGCTGCTCATGGGTTGTCATGCTCGCATCGGTTTGAGGGAACGGGGCGGATGTGATGCCCGATCGGGCGGAAAACAATCGGCAAACATCTCGTGAGGAACGCGCCGTTCGCGCGGATCTTAACATGGTTACGCGCCCCCGGTGCGGTCGGTATAATCGGCGCATATCCGGCCAAGAGGTGCCGACGCCGACGCGGTGACGTAGGCGATGCGCGGGGCTTGGCGGAGCGGGCGGCGAACATCTTCGGGATGACAGCACAATAACGCGTCGGCTGTATTATCGTAACGCCTGCTTGTTAGTGGCTAGAAACTGCCGTTCATGCAGTTCCGAGAGGAGACGACGTGCCCGCACCCGACCAGCGCCGCCTGGTTGCACGTGAGATTGCAGACCGCTTGCGCCGTGGCTTGGGCTCGTTCTGTCTGGTAGCGGCACCGTCGGTGCCCGGAGTCTGGTCGCTCGGCCCCGCGCTCGCGGCCGACGTGGCTCGATTCGCACCAGACGCCAAGATAGTTGAGGTCGATGCCGCAGTCGGCGGAGCGATGCTGGAAAGTCGCCCCGAACTCAGCGCCGACGACGTCCTGCTGGTCACCTCCATCACCCAGGTCTGTGAGCGACTCGGCGCGGACCAGGAGTTCGCCGACCTGCACGCGGAATTGGCATCGCTGTGCCAAGGCGTGCAAGCCGCGACGACGGCGGCCGAACGCGCCGAGGCGGTCGCCGAGTTCGCGGCAGCCGCCGCCTGCCGTCGCCCTATCCTCGTGGCTGTTTCTGCCTCCGTGTCAGGCACCGAAGTCTCTACGGCGCAGATGCAACAGGCCGCCTCCCTCCTGGCCGCCGTCCCCTTCGCTGTCATCGTGCTCCTGCCGGAGGGACCTGTCGCCGATGCCGCGACCCCGCCTTTTTTCAGCACTTCTGTCTGGTACTTGGGAGCAGACGATGCCCGTGATCTCATCAGCGCCGAAACCGCTACTTACGTCGACCCACTGGTAGCGGGATGGATATCCCGCAGCGCAGCGGGACGGATCGCCGATATACGTGACCAGAGCGCCGCACTGAGCGCGGCGGCGTTGGCGGGACGTGAGTTACCGCCCCGCCAGCCCGTTGCGTCGGCGCAGGCGCGGCGCGCGGTCGCGGAGCGGATCCACGCGCTGGCGCCGGAGCAGCGTCACGCCCTGGTCTCCATGCACCTGCAGCTAGTTCCGGACGCGACCATCGTCCAGGAGGCCACTGGGGCTACGCCGCCGTCGGGGACCGAGGATCTACTGCCCTCCACAAGCTCCGCACCTGGCTTGGAAACGGCGTTGTCGGTTGCCGTCGTCGAAACCCTGCCGCAAGACACAGTGCACCATCTGCACGCCGCCCTGGCGGAGGCATACGCCGCCGGTACTCGGGAGTGGTCCTGGCATCGCCTCGGGGCCGGGATAGCTTCGGTAGAGGACCGGGATCGGCTACTCGCGGCTGCCGGGGCCGAGCTAGAACGCGGCAGCCTCAACATCGCATGGCGAATCATCGACGCCCTGCACCGATCCCAGACGGATCGCGGGGTACGCGCCGCGCAGGTAGCACGCACCCGGTTGTTGCAGGGGCAGCTGGCCCTGCAACTCGGCTGTACGCTCACCGCCTCCTCCCATCTGCTGGAGGCCATCGGCGGTTCCGGCGCTTGCCCGGCCGACGAGCTGTCCATCACCGCCGGCTATATCGTCGCGCGCGGCTGTGAGGGGGTCAGCGTCAGTGAGGACGCTCGGTTAGCTCGGCGCATTGCGGCACTGGGGGCCGACGCCCCGGTAGCCGCGGCTCGTTGTCTCATCCTCCTAGCGGCGCAGGAACGCCTCGCGGGTGAGGAGCGCGGGCCCCACGAGTATTTGCACGCAGCAATCAACCTGCTCGACGCCGAAGCGGGTGCTGGAGCTGGCGCCGGCGCGGACACGCTTGCCCTGGCGCGGGCCTTGCTGGCGCGTGTGAACGGACCCTGCGAGGGCAGGGCGCATTCCGAGGCGCCGCGCCCGGCGGACTCCCTCAATGATGTGTCTGATATCCCCGCCGACATCTCACGTTTAGAAATTGCCGTGTGGGCAGAGGCGGTCATTCGCGTGTACCTCGCACATGATGACGCGGTGGGGGAGCGGCCGGTGGGCGTGGAGCCGGTGCTGTCTCGGCTTGCCGAGGTGAGCCCGTTCTTCGAGGCGCAGGAGGTTGCCCTGCGGGCATTCTTGACCAGCCGCCTCGGCTGGACCCGCTATGCCCGCGAGCAGCTGGAGGACGAGTGCTATCGGGTGCCGCTGCGGGTTGGTCTGGTGGGCATGGGCATGGCTGCGGGAGCCCAGGGGGCCATGCTGTTCGGCGACGCCGCATCGGCGGCCGCATGGCGTGCAGCCATGGCCCATGCCCTGCCTGGATCGGCAGCGTCCTTGCCTGGTTCGGCGGCGTCGCCGCAACAACTGTGGGTGAGCGTGCTGGAGGCGACGGCGCGGCTCGCTGCCGGTGATGACTCGCTGGCAGGGCTGCTGCTCGGGCCGGCTGTTGCTGCAGCCGTCTCCCGGGTGCGGCTGCGCCCCGTGTGGTCGAGCGTGGTCGACATGGCCATCGTCGATCCCACCCTGCTCGAGCGCGTGCCCGGACTGGCCGGCTGGTTTGCGGCGGAGCTGGACCGGCGGGGATGCCCGGACCCGGACGATCGTTTGCTGGCCGTACTCCTGGCCGACGATGCCGAAGCCGTCGCGACCATGTCGGCACTGGTGCTCGATACGGTCTTCTCCGGCAATGTCATTTGGCAGGTGCGGGCGAATATGGCCTGTGCGGCCAGGCTGCGTCGCTCACCACAGCTGGAGGTCGCCGACCTGGGTATTGCCGCCGATGCGGGCGCGTCGGCCCGCGTGCTGGTTGCGCGCGCCGCTGAACTCGCCAACCTCAACGGCATGTGGTTCTGGCGCACGGTCACCGATCGTGTCGCCCGCAGCCAGGACGCTGCGACAGCGACTCCGCCCGGGTCCGGGGCGAAGCCGCTCCGGCCTCTGAGCGACGTCGAGCTGCGGGTGGCCAGGTTGGCGGCGCAGGGGCATCGCAACAAGGACATTGCGGGTGAGTTGTACATGGCGGTGCGCACCGTTGAGCTGCGGCTGACCGGCGTATACCGCGCGCTGGGGATCTCCAGCCGCAAGGACCTGCGGCGGGCCCTGGCCGACGCCGGGCTGCTGGAGGACTGACACGGTGGGCAGCAGCGGCTGGCGTGGAGAGAACAAGAAAACTCTGACACGTCAGCCACGGCCCCGACGCTATTAAGCTGCCGGGGCATCGAAACAGCTGGGGAGCGTCTCATGGGACCGTATGCCTGGTGAGATAATACTACGCGGCGTTTGTGCACGGGCGGTTCCGGGGGATGCCCCGATGTGGCGTGTCAAGCGGCGGCGCCCGGATGTGAGAGACTGTGCCGGCGTCCGACCCCCGGATGGGCGGTTGGGCTGCTGTTCCGCCCTGGTGTAGAGGCAGCACGCAGGCCTTTGGAGCCTTGAGGCCCGGGTTCGAATCCTGGGGGCGGAGCGGGCGTCGGGTACCGACGCGCAGGTGACGGCTGCGCTGGACCAGTCGCCGGGTTGGGCGCGGATAACGACCGACGTAGGATGACCCCGTCGGGCCGGTTTCGGCCTGCGGTCTCGTATGAATCAGTGAGAAGAGGACTCGTGGTTGCTACCGCCCCCGCCGCCGTCCCTGCTGCGGTTATTGTCATGGCCGCGGGCAAGGGCACTCGCATGCGCTCGTCTCTGCCCAAGGTGCTGCACCGCATCGGCGGGCGCAGCCTGCTGGAACACGCGGTTGTCGCGGCCCGCGGACTCGCGCCTGAGCACCTGGTCGTCGTCGTGCGGCACGAACGCGACGCTGTTGTGGCCCAGCTGGCTGGGTTCGCGCCTGACGCTATCGCCGCGGATCAAGATGAGATTCCCGGGACGGGACGCGCCGTCGCCTGCGGGCTGGCGGCGTTGCCGGAGAACCTTGCCGGACCGGTGGTGGTCACCAGTGGCGACGTTCCGCTTCTGGATACGCACACGCTGGAACAGCTGGTGCGCCAGCATGTCGAGCGCGACGACGCCGTCACCGTGCTGACCACGCGGCTGGACGACCCCACCGGGTACGGGCGGATCCTGCGCGACGCCACTGGCGCCGTGACCGGCATCGTTGAACAGCGCGACGCCACGCCGGAGCAGCTCGCCATCAGGGAAGTCAATGCCGGTGTGTACGTCTTCGACGCCGCCCATGTGCGCAGGGCGCTCACCACCCTGGGAACCGACAACGACCAGGGCGAGGTCTACCTCACCGACGTCGTCGCCCACGCCTACCGTGAAGGACGGGGCACCTCCGCCCTGGCGGTGACCGACCACTGGCTGGTTGAGGGCTGCAATGACCGCTCCCAGCTTGCGGAGCTTGGCGCCGAACTCAACCGGCGCACCCTCGCAGGCTGGATGGAACAGGGCGTCGGCGTCGTCGCGCCCGCAGGAACGTGGGTCGACGTCACGGTTGAACTGGCCCGTGACGTTCGGCTTGAACCCGGTGTACTACTGCGGGGCGCGACCCGGGTCGGGGAGGGCGCCGTCGTCGGCCCCTACTCCGTGCTCACCGACGTCGAGATTCCGGCGGGCGCGGTAGTCGCCCCCTTCAGCCTGCTCGAAGGAGATGCCCCCGCTTCGGGGCAGTAAGTCGACGCAGCCCCGTGCTCAGAAACTCCCACCTTACCGGCCACGAGAGAGGAACCACGTCATGACCGGCATTATCACCAGCGGCGAGAAGCGGCTGGTCATCGTCTCAGGCCGGGCTCACCCGCAGCTGGCGCAGGACGTGGCCTCGGAGCTCGGCACCGAGGTGCTGTCCTCGACGGCTTACGACTTCGCCAACGGCGAGACCTATGTCCGCTTCAATGAGTCGGTGCGCGGCTGTGACGTGTTCGTCATGCAGTCCCACGGCGACCGCGTCAACGACTGGCTCATGGAGCAGCTCATTATGGTCGACGCCCTCAAACGCGCCTCTGCCAAGCGCATCACCGTGGTGGCCCCCTTCTTCCCCTACGCCCGGCAGGACAAGAAGCACTTGGGACGCGAACCCATCTCTGCGCGGCTGGTCGCTGACCTGTACAAGACCGCCGGGGCCGACCGCATCATGAGCGTCGATCTGCACTCCAGCCAGGAGCAGGGCTTCTTTGACGGGCCCTGGGACCACCTGTGGGCCCAGCCGGTGTTGGTGGACTACATCCGTCGCCGGGTTGATCTGTCCGCGACGGCGGTTGTCTCCCCCGATGCGGGCCGAATTCGCGTCGCCGAGCGTTGGGCCAATGCCCTGGGCGGCACCCCGCTGGCATTCGTGCATAAGACCCGCGACGTCACCCGGCCCAACGAGTCCGTGGCCAATCGGGTCGTTGGCGATGTCGAGGGACGCACCTGCGTGCTGGTCGACGACATGATCGACACCGGCGGCACCATCGCCAAGGCCGTGCAGGTGCTCCTCGGTTCCGGTGCCAAGGATGTCGTGGTCGCAGCCACCCACGGCGTGCTCTCCGGACCCGCTGTCGAACGCCTGTCGAGCTGCGGCGCGCGCGAGGTCGTGGTCACCGATACCCTCCCCATCGCCCCGAGCAAGCGTTTTGACTCCCTGACGGTGCTGCCGATTGCGCCGCTGCTGGCCCGCGCCGTCAAGGCCGTCTTCGACGATAGCTCCGTCACCAGTCTGTTCGAGCCGCAGCACTCCTAACCCGTTACCTTGTTGGCGGTTCCGGATGGTCCGGGCCGGGCGCGTCCTCGCGGATCGACGCGATGAGCGCGAGGGCGCCCGCGGGCTCGCTGTAGAAGGGGATGACGACGCCGACCGTCGGGCGGGCGCTCATGCGCGCTCCTGCGTGTCGGGATCGGCTGCCTTGCCAGGGGTGAGCAGATGGGCGCGCGCCTTGCGGCGCAATGCGCGATAGCGGACGAGGCCGACGAGGTCGCCCAGCCTCGCGCCGCAGTTGCCGGCCGTCTCTGGGTCACGGCGCCCACGCGCCCACAGCACGGGGACGGCGGCGGCTCGCAGGATGGAGCTCTTCCAGGAAACGCCGTCCAGCCGGTGGCCCCGCTGGGCCGCGCGGATCCACAGGAGGACGCGCTCGCGGGAGTACCCGTACTTCTGGCGGAAGATCCCGCGGGCGCTCGGGCGTTGCCGGTAGAGGATCCACGCGTCCTCGCACACGGTGAAGCCGGCACCCTGCTCCTGGACGCGCCAGGAGAAGTCGACATCCTCGCTGCCTGAGTCGAAGGACTCGTCCATGCCGCCGCTGCGCAGGTAGGTGTCCCGTCGGACGCCGAGGTTGCAGCCGGCGGCGAAGCGGAGGTGTCCGAGGATGGCGTAGGGCGTCACCGGGGTGCCGATGCTGTCGAGCGGTCCCGTCGGTGCGGTGCCGTCCCAGTACCTCAGCGTGCCGGTGACGACGGCGTCCTCGCCCGTCAGCGTGCGGCGCATGCCAGCGGCCCAGTGCGGGCCGACGATGTCATCGGCGTCGCAGAATGCCAGGAGCGCATGGCCGGCGGCCAGGGCCCCGACGTTGCGGGCGTAGGAGGCGCCGGCCTTCTCGGTCGCCGGCACCGTCCGCACCGGCAGTCGGTCGCTGAAGCCCCGGGCGAGCGCTGCGGTGCCGTCGGTCGAGCGGTTGTCGACGACGACGACTTCGTCGATCGAGCCCTCGTCCTGAGCGCACAGGGCTTCGAGCGCGGCCGGGAGCGTGGCCGCGGCGTTGTGGGCCGGGATAATCACCGACAGGCCGGGGGCGGTCATCGTGCGGATCCTTCCTCGGCTCCGCCCGCTGGCTCCGGGCGGGTCTGCCAGCCACCGGGCAGGTCGCGGACGATGGTCCACTGCGGGTCGTCGAACCAGGGCAGGCGCGTGCCGAACTCCTTCTGGTGGAAGCCGGGCGCCACGATACGGGCCGGGTCCGTCCCTCGGACCGAGGCGAGGTAGGCGCCCCAGTACGAGAAGGTGGAGTTGGCCAGGATTAGGCGCCGTGAGGCGGCGAGCGTGGCGAGGTCGTCGAACATCGAGTCCCCGATTCGGGTGAAGGAGGCGCTGCTGATCCCCAGGGGAGGGAGAGCGGCGGCAAGCTCACGCTCACACCAGGCAAGGTCGTCCGAGACGAACTGGACGCGGGTCACCGGCTCCTGCTTCTGGTGACGGGCGATGGCCTCCTCGACGAAGGGGCGGATGCGCATCCCCCACTCGCGCTCGTTGCTGGTCCCGTAGTAGTCGCCGCGGCGCACGTTGATCGTGAGGGCGTCCTCGCCCAGTTCCTGGCAGGCACGCTCCGCCCGTCGGCCGAAGGACTCAGAGGAGAGCAGCCGCTCGTGGCAGAACCGGTGCAGGTCGTCGCGGGAGAAGTCGATACCGAAGCGGTGACCCGGCCAGGGTAGGCGTCGGTCGGTCAGACGCAGGCGCGGGACGCTCAGCGCCCTGAGGTCGGGGAACTCCTCGAGCCACGCCTCCTGGTTGGGCATCCACAGCGTAAAGGTCTGCGGGTTATCGGCGCGCAGGCGGTCGGCGAGCAGCCAGGAGTAGAGGTGGTTTCCTCCCCGGTGGGAGGGATAGGTGAGGACCACGTCCCTCGGACCACGCCGAACGAGCCGGTGGAGCGTCTGTCGAATGTCGGGCGGGGCCACGGTTCCTCCTCGGGCGTTCTCAGGCCATCCTCCCACACCCCGCTCGGCGCCCCCGCACGAGCGCGAGCCGCGACCCGGACTTGGTCAGGCGGCGGGACGGCCACTAGTCTCGACGACGACGCGCGAGCCCCGGCAGTCCGGACCGGGGCACGGGCGCGCGAACGACGTCCACAGAAGGGGCCCTCATGCACACCGTTGCGGCGTACCGCCACTACCTGGGTGTGCCGTTCGACCGCGGCGAGCGCTGGAAGCTCGTGGTGTCCGTCGTGTGCTCGATCGGCACCGCCCTGCTCGACGCGGTCGCCATCGATCTCGTCGTCCCGGCCGGGCTGGAGGGATGAGGCGATGGAGCGGCCCGAGCAGAGGCGAGACGCCGCCTCAGAGTGTCCCGGGGTGTCCCCGGGCACCAGCGTCATCATCCCCTGTCACAACGTGTCGCAGGAGATCGGGCTGCAGCTCGAGGCCCTGGCACGCCAGAAGGGAGCGCGCCCCTTCGAGGTGCTGCTCGTCGACAACCGGTCCACGGACGACCTCACCGCCGCGGCCGAGCCGTGGCGCGATCGGCTGGACATCAGGGTCCTCCCCGCGCCCTCGCATACCGGCGCCTCCTACGCGCGCAACGTCGGGATCGGTGCGGCGCGGGGCTCCAAGCTCCTCTTCTGCGACGGCGACGACCTCGTGGGTGAGCACTTCGTTGCCCTCGGACAGCGCGCGCTCGACGACGTGCCGTTGTACTGCACCGGGTTCGTCGCCGTCAACGAGCGTGTCTTCGCCGAGGGTCGCGAGGCCGTGCGGGCAGCGGTCCCGGAGGAGACCGAGTACCGCAGGCCCACGGCGGAGCGCCAGGACCCCCGGTGGCCGATCCTGCCGGGATGCTGCTTCGGCGCCCGCGCGGAGCTGCTGGCCGAGCTCGGCGGATTCGATCGGTCGTTGGAGCCGGGGGCTGAGGACAACGACCTCGGGCTGAGGGCTCTCGACGCCGGACTGCTCCCTCCGATCCTCGACTCGACGACGCTGGCGTACAGGATCCGGGATGTGGGCCGACGCCCGCTCAGCCTGTACCGCCGCCGAGCGGTCTCGATCTCCCTGCTCCTGACGCGTCGGGATGCGTGGCGCACGTCCGGGGCGATCAGCGGGCACCCGTACGCGGTGCTTCTGCGCAGCCTCCTCGCCGTATGGCGCGTGCTCGCACGACCCGGCGCGACGACCCGCGGCGAGTGGTTGATGCGCGTGGTGACGGCGCTGGGCTTCTGCGAGGGGTGGACCCGCTACCGCCTGCTGCGCCGGCGAGTCCCCTCGGAGCTTGGGATCGGGCTCGACGAGGGCCGCAGGCTGCGCAGGCGCTGACCATCTGGCGGGACGCCCCGGCAGGGACACCGCATCCGCGTGCTAGCGGCCCAGGGACAGTACGCTTCTGGGCAGCGACGTGGCGCCCGGGCCGCGCCCGGGCAGGAGCGAAGGAGTCTGAGGATGGGACTGGGGATCAGGAGCGGCATCGCTCGATCGTTCGACGCCTGGGTGTTCTCCGGCGCCCTCACCAGCCTCTCCCGGGCACGGATCGAGGAGCCCGCCTTAGGGCAGGGGGACGCGTCGTGAGCGGCGGCACCGGGGTCACCATCGCCTATGTCCAGCCGGCCGGGCACGGCTGGGGCCCGATCACAGCGATGGCGGGCTTGGCTGCGCGCCTGCTCGGTGCCGAGCTGCTCGTGTTGCCCGATGCCCCGCAGAGCCGCGTGGAGAAGCTCAGCCTCCTGGTGCCGCGTCGGCGCGGGGACGAGACCCTCATCGTCATCGCCGCGGTTCCTGAGCACCTCAACGCCATTGTGAGGCTGCCCGGCGTCCGTCGGCGCTTCCGTGCCGTGGCGGGGTGGGTTATCGACTGCTGGTGGACCGACCGGATCCCCGTCGCCGTTACCCGGGGCCGGCTGTATGACCGTCTCTACGTCACCGAGAAGGAAGTGGTCGAGGACTGGCGCTCGGCGACCGGCCTCCCCGTGGGCTGGCTGCCGCTGGGAGCAGACGCCCTGGGCGAGTGGCGCAGGCCTCGGGGAACGGAGAGGGGCATCGACCTGCAGCGGATCGGGCGCCAGGCCCCAGCCTGGGATGACGACGACCGGCTTCGCGACCTCGCCTCGCGCAGCGGCCTCGTGATGGGGGGCCGGCCGCCCTTCGGGGCCACCGCCGAGGAGTCGTACAGCAATGTCCTCGACTCCTACCGGGGCGCGAAGGCGGTGCTGGCGTTCACCAACCTGGTGTCGCCGGCGCCCTACACGCACCGGACGCGGGAGTACGTGACATCGCGGTGGCTCGACGCTCTCGCGTGCGGGGCGCTCGTGGTGGGCAGACGCCCGCGTGAGGAGGGCAGTGACGATCTGCTCTGGGAGGGAGCGACGCTGGACCTGCCCGTCGACGCCCCGGCCGAAGGGATGGAGGCGGTGCGGGATCGCCTGGCACTCTGGCGCCCCGAGGACGCGAGCGCCCTCCAGCACGAGTCGATGCGCCGCAACGACTGGCGCTGGCGCTTCGAGACCCTCGCCGCGGACCTGGGCCTGATCGCCCCGGTGCTCGACGGCGAAGTCGCCGCCCTGCGGTCCGAGCTCTGAGCCCTGGCAGCCGGGCCGGAAAGGACGTCCGCGCCGCTGCCACGAGGCGTTGGGTAGCATGTGCGGGTGCTGTGCGTCCACGGCCTGTGGCGCATAACAGGGCCCAGGGCTGGAACCGATCCTCCGCGGCCCGATTCCGGAATCCGTTGATCGGGGTTGTCATGATCGAGCGCGTTGTTTTCTCCGTGGACAACCTCGGGAATCTCGGCGGCGTGCAGACCGCGGTCGATGAGCTCGCCAGCGAGCTCTCCGCGCGGGGCTTCGAGGTGTCCTACATGACGCTGTCGCCACAGGTGGCGGTGCCCCGGGTCCCAGGGAGCGTGTTCGAGGTTGACCTCCACAAGTCGTGGACCTCGCTCCACCCGCAGGCCGCTGCCTTCCCGGGCCCCCTCGGCGCGAGATTGGCCCTCAAGACCCTGCTCAGCCGGCCGTGGAGGCTGTGGCGGGACGCCCGCCTGCGCCGCTACGTGCACTCGCTCGGGCCCGGCACGGCGATCGTCTTCGCCCAGATGCCGACGCTCGGGCTGCTGGTCGACGCCGGTTACGAGAAGCGTGCCGGCGACCCGCTCATCATCGCTCAGGTGCACACGAGCCCGGAGGGAGCCCGGCTGTGGGGCAGCGAGGAGACGATCCGCCGAGCGGCTCCGCACCTGGACGCGCTGCTCGCCCTCGACCCCGACGACGCCCAGGAGTTCGCCGACTTAACGGGCGCCCCGGTCGGGGCCATCGCTAACCCGAGTAGCGTGGTGAGGCCGGGCGGCTTAGAGCGGAGCCACCCCCCGGAGTTGTGCTACGTGGGCCGCCTGTCCGATGAGAAGAGGGTCGATCTCCTGATCCGGGGCTTCGACATCGCCTCCTGCTCCCACCCCGGTTGGAGGCTTGTCATCCACGGGGACGGGGTCGAGCGCGAGAACCTCCAGAGGCTCGCGAGTGCCTGCGACCACGCAGACCGGATCGAGCTGCGCGGCAGGACGTCCGATGTTACGGGCGTGCTCAGCGGTGCCCAGTGCAACGTCCTGGTGTCCCGGTTCGAGGGGCTGCCCATGTCCGTGATCGAGGCGGCGCGCTGCGGGACACCGACGGCGGCGATCCCGGTGTCGGCAGGCCTGTCCTCCCTGCTTGATCGGTGCGGGTACCGGATCGAGGGTGCGACCGAGCAGGCGGTCGCCGAGGCCCTCGAGCGCGTCATGGGGGATGAGGCCGGGCGCCTGGCCAAGCAGGACGCCGCGCTCCGAACCGGTGCCGACTTCGCGCCCGCCGTGATCGCGGACCAGTGGGAGCAGATCTTCGAGCAC
>NZ_JAWDJJ010000147.1:0-12661 GCF_032465695.1 Actinomyces sp. MRS3W | reverse complement strand
GTCGGGGGCGGGGAGGTGAGCAGGGGCGCCAGTCCAGCAACGGCGTCACGGGCCGATTCGAGTTCGGCCCGAACCTCGGCGGTGGCCGCCGGTGCGGCGATTGCGGCAGCGAGGGAGTCGGCGGCGTCGGCCTGGGCGTCCTCGGCGGTGCGGACGGCGCCGCGGGCGGCCTTGACCACGGGGACGACACCGGCGGCGCGTCTGGCAGCCTCCAGACGGGCGGCGTCCGCGTCGTCCTGTGCAGCCGTGGCGTCGAGCTGCTGCTGCTCCTCCAGGAGCCGGGAGCGCCGGTCAAGCCGAGCCTGCAGGGCGGTGGCGGCGGCGACGGCGGCGGAGGCCTCCTGCCGTGACCGGTCGGCCGCCGTCAGAGCCTGCTCGGCGGGGGCGGCCGCGGCGCGGGCGGTCTCTACGGCGTCCTCACACAGGGAGATGATTGCCTCCGCCTGCGGGACGGTGGCGCCCACCAGAGCCTCGAGTCGCTGGGCGGGCCGCGCAGCCGACTCGGCGTCGCCCGGAGCGGATGTGGGGGAGGGTGGCGTATCCGGCGGCGGGGTGCTGGCGCCCTGGGTGCTCGCGGGGCCGGTGTCCGGTGCGGCGGCGGATTCCGTGTCGGGCAGCAGCGGGGCGAGCAGCTCGGCGCGGGCGCGCAGCCGTTGCCGGGCCTCGTCGATGGTTTGCTCCGCGGCGCGGTTGCGGCGGCGCAGCTCCTCCTGCATGGCGTCGAAGATGCCGGTGCCGAACACGTCCCGCAGCAGCGCGTGGCGCTCATCAGAGGTGGAGCGCAGGAATTGGGCGAACTTCCCCTGGGGCAGCACCACCGTCTGGGTGAACTGCTCCCGGTCCAGGCCGACAATGCGGCGGATTTCCCGTCCCGCCTCGTCGATCCGGGTCACCGGTTCGTCGATGGGTGCGCTGTCCGGGGCCGCCAGCCGCCACAGCTTGACCGACGCGTTCTGCTTGGTGGTGCCGCTGCCGCGTCGCTTGGGACGCAGATACTCCGGGGTGCGCAGGATGCGGTAGACGCCGGCGGAGGTGGAGAAGACGAGCTCGACCTCGCTGGGGTCGGTGGGGTCCACCAGGGTGGAGCGGATGCGCTGCTTGGAGGAGCCGTCGGCGTCGGCCACCTGCCCGTACAGGGCGAAGACGATGGCGTCGATGATGGTGGTCTTGCCCGAGCCGGTGGGCCCGGTGAGCAGGAAGCGCCCGGAGCCGGTGAAGCGATCGAAGTCGATGGTCTGGGTGCCGGGGAAGGGACCCACCCCGGTGATGGTCAGGCGGTGCAGTCGCATCAGCTCTCCTCCTTGAGGCGCAGGTGGGTGCAGGCGGCGTCGTAGGCACTGGCCACAATGGCGTGCTGTGCGGCGTCGGGGGCGTGCCCGAGCATGTCGGTCAGGAACCGGTCCGCCACCGCCACCGGGTCCGCGGTGCGGGTAATGGTGACCGACTGGCGCTCGTCGCGTTCGTCGCGGGTGTGGGAGAAGGCCAGCAGGTTGGGGAAGCGATCCTTGAGGCGGGCCATGGTGTGGGGCGGCATGGGGCCGGACAGCTCAATGCGCACCCAGTCGCGGGTGTGGGCAGCGAATGCGGGACTGAGCAGCTGCTCCAAGGGGCCGCGCAGCGTGGTGGCACGGTACGGGGTGGGGGCGGGCATGCGCTCCAGCCGAGTCACTCCGGTGGCGTCGATATTCAGCAGGACGGAGGACTTGGCGGCGTCGGCCTCGGGGAAGGAGAAGGGCAGTGGGCTGCCCGAGTAGACCAGGCGCGGGCTGGCAGGGACACCTGAGCCTTCCGCGGCGCCGTCGACGTCGCCCAGGGCGGGCGGATGCAGCTCCTGGGGGCGGTGCAGGTGACCGAGGGCCACATAATCGAGCCCGCCGGAGGCGTCCGCCAGCGGGGAGCCGCCGAGCGTGGTGAACACGCCTGCGGGCACCGAGTCGACGCCGCCCACGCGGATGTCCCGCTCGGATTCGGGACTTGCTTGCCCGCCGACGACGAAGGCGTGCGCCATGACCAGGGCGGGCACCCGTTCGCCGTCATTGCCGCGGCGGGAGGCGAGATCACGGGCCACCAGCCGCAGCGCCCCGGAGACGACGGCCTCGTGGCTGCGGGCGAGTAGACGGCGGGTACCCGTGGCGATGGGGCTGTCGGACGCCTGCGCCGCGGCGCCGTCGTCGGAGTCCTCGGGGGCGTGAGGCGTTTCCCCGAGGCGTTCGGCGAGCAGTGGCGATAGCGACTCGCGGGCGGCGTCCGGGTCCAGGTAGGGCAGGGCGTACACGTACAGGCCGGGGCGTCCGGCGGCGTCGGGAATGAGGACGGGGCGGTCCACCTCGGCGGTGCGGGCGCGCACGGCGAGCCCCTCGCGCAGCAGGTCGGCGCCGAAGCCGAGCCGCCGGGCGGAGTCGTGGTTGCCGGGGGTGAGCACCACGCGCGTACGGTCCGTGAGGCGGCACAGCGTGTCATCCAGCAGGCGCACGGAATCGGCGGGCGGGATGGCTCGGTCGTACACGTCCCCGGAGATGACGACGGCGTCGACCCCCTCGGCCTCGACCAGCTCGATGAGGTGATCGGCGAAGGCGGCGTGGGCATCATCCAGGACGCGCCCGTGGAAGGTGCGCCCCAGGTGCCAGTCGGAGGTGTGGAGGATCCGCATGAAGGCAGCTTCTCACAGGCCACCGACATGAATCGGCCACGCTTAACGCAGGCGGCTTTCAGGCACTCCTATCCTTGTAGGACCTGGTCGTGGGTATTGGTCTCTTCGGCGGCGCGTACCGAACCGGGTGAGTCCGCCTCGGGGACGATCGTGATGGCCCAGTTGGAGTGTTCGGTGCTGTCATCAATCGTGTCGAGGTAGTCCACGACCTGCTGCCGCGCGCGATCGAGTTGTGCCACTTGAGTGTGGTGGTTCTCGTCGAGTTCAAGTTCCCAGCCGCCGTCCCAACGGCTTGCCGTGACGGTCAGGCTCCGGGCCATGTCTTGCTCCTTTCGATGGCGCGCAGCGCATCGCGGGTGACTTTCGGAGAGACCTCCGAGGTCCTCGTGATGACCACGGTGACTTGACCACAACGCCATACCTCGTGATCCCCTTTTCCCGGCCGCGCCGTGAAACCCGCCTTGGTAAGAAGACGGGCCAGATCTCGGTACTTCATGGGCTTCGTCATGGAAGTCTACCGTCACTCGGGAATCATCGGCTAGGCCGCGTCGACGCAATGGCGAGCACGGAGGCAAGAACAGCAGTCGGAGGTGTGGAGGATCCGCATGAAGGCAGCTTCTCACAGGCCACCGACACGAATCGGCCACGCTTAACGCAGGCGGCTTTCAGGCAGCGTTGCGGTGCTAGGGCCAGCGACGGTGCCCTTGTCGGAAGGTATCTGAGCCGAGGCTGCCGGGCTGATGTTGTCGAGCTTCAGGCAGCGACGGTGCCGGTGGCGACCAGCGCGATGATGGCCACGCCCAGAATGACACGGTAGATGAGGAAGCCGGTGAACTTGTTGGAGGAGACGAAGCGCAGCAGCCAGGCAATGGTGGCGTAGGCGACCACGCCGGAGACGACAGTGGCGATCGCCGTCGCCCCCCAGCCGACCGTTGCGGAGATGTCCCCGGCGGCCGTCACCGCCTCCAGGGCGCCGGCGGCCAGCAGCGCCGGAATGCCCATGAAGAAGGACAGGCGGGTGGCGGTCACCCGGTCGAAGCGCAGGAACAGACCCGCGGAGATCGTCGCCCCCGAGCGGGAGATGCCAGGGAACACCGGGGACAGTGCCTGGAAACAGCCGATGATGAGGGCGTCCTTGATGGACACCTCCCGCATGCCCTTGCCGGTCGAGGTGTGCGCGGCCCCGCTCGGACCGTCGCTGCGCCGGTCGGCCAGCCACATGACGCCCGACCACAGGATGAGCGCCCCGGCGATGACCCACAGGGAACGGGCGGTGATCTCGATGAAGTCCTTGAACACCAGCCCCACGATCGCCACCGGGATCGACCCCAGAATGATGCCCCAGCCGAGCGTGTAGTCGGGGTCGGTGCGCGCCTCAGAGTTGGCCAGCCCCTTGAACCAGGCGGTGACGATACGCACGATATCGCCCCAGAAGTAGACGACGGCCGCCAGAATCGCGCCCACCTGGATGATGGCGGTGAAGGCGGTCATGCCAACCGAGTCGATGTCGTAGTTGAGCAGCTTCTCAACGATGTTGAGGTGCCCGGTGGAGGACACGGGCAGGAACTCGGTGATGCCCTCAACAATGCCGAGGATGACGGCGTGCAGCCAGTTCATGAGGCTCCCAGGGATCGGGTGCGATTAGTTCCCTGAGAGGCTACCGGGCCCGGAGCACCGCATGGGTATCCGCGCGTGTGGAACCGACCTCAGTCGGTCTCCTGCGAGAGGTGCTCCAGCACCGCCTCGTGCAGCAGAGTGTTGGTGGCCACGGCGTCGCCGCCCCAGGGGCCCGGCTCACCGGACAGGGAGGTGAACCGTCCGCCCGCCTCGGTGACGATGGGCACCAGGGCCGCCATGTCATACAGCTCCAGCTCCGGCTCGGCGGCCAGGTCCACGGCGCCCTCCGCGAGCAGCATGTAGGACCAGAAGTCCCCGTAGGCGCGGGTGCGCCAGCATTCCTGCATGAGGGACAGCATGCCGCGCAGCCGCCGGCGCTCCGCCCAGCCCGACAGCGAGGAGTAGGACAGGGAGGCGTCCTCCAGGCTCGCCACGCTGGACACGTGCAGGCGCCGCGCACTGGCCAACGACCGGCCACTCCAGGCGCCGCCGCCCTTGACCGCCCACCAGCGGCGCCCCAGCGCGGGCGCGGAGACCAGCCCGACGACGACCTCGCCGTCCTCCACCAGGCTGATGAGCGTGGCCCACACGGGCACGCCGCGCACGAAGTTCTTGGTGCCGTCGATCGGGTCGATAACCCACTGGCGGGGGGAGTGGCCGGTGGTACCGAACTCCTCACCGAGCACCGAGTCCCGGGTGCGGGCACGGCCGAGGTAGTCGCGGATGATGCGCTCGGTCTCCCGGTCGGCAGCGGTGACCGGGGTCAGGTCCGGCTTGGTCTCCACCTCGAAGTCCTGGGCGTCGAAATGCGCCTGCGTGAGGGGATCGACCTGGTCGGCGATCGTGTGGGCCAGGTGCAGGTCGTCGCGCCAGCGGCGCTCCGTCACGGTCTCGCTCATGGCACCACCGTATGCCCTCAGGCGCGGATCACCCGGGGACGGCGCGCGTACCTACGATGAAGGCGCCGTGTGGATCGGCCGCATGGGCGATGGCGGCGCTACCGAGTTCACTTATGCGCTGGACGCGTCGTCCCTGTGCGGCAGCACCCGTCTGACGGCGGGGCGCTTGCCGGAGCAGGAGGGCGAGGTAGCGGTCTCGCCCGCAGTGGCCCAGCAGGACGTCGAGGTGGGCAGCGCCATGGCGCTGAAGAACGATCCCGCGGGTGCGCGTACCACCGCTAAGACCTTCTCCACCCTGGTGGCAGGGATAACTCGATTAACACTGAGGATTGTCGTCGTTGAGGGCTGCGTCCAGATGCTCGGCCAAGTTTGGCAGGTCGCGTTTTGCAGTCGTCACGAGAACATCCATGTCGATTGACCAATATCCGTGGACGATTCGATTACGAAGCCCTATTGGGCGATGCCAGACAATCTCTGGATGAGCGTCGCGATAGGAGCGGGAGATCTTAATTGCCGCTTCGCCCAGCACCATGTAGTTCCACATCAGTGCGTCAGCCCGCAGCGGGTCAGCGACAATCTCGTCGGCGTCCGAGTTCCCGACGATCTCACGTATACGTGACACCGCTTCCCGCATCTCGCTGAGGAACAGGTACTCAGGCCGCGGCATAGATGGGCTTCGCATCCGCCAGAACCTGTTCGCGGATAAGCGGATGCAGGGAACGACGGGAGACAAGGTCGACCGGCCGCCCAAACAGGACAGAGAGCTCGTTGGACAGGTCCTCTATCTCCCACCCGAGGCTGCGTCCGGGCTCGAGCTGATAGAGCAGGTCGATGTCACTGGAGGAGTTGGCCTCGCCGCGGGCGACGGATCCGAAGATGTCAAGGCCAGCGATACCGAAGCGTCGGCACAACTCATCCAGGCGCTCGAGGTCAACATCTGACACTTCCGTGACCATCATGACTTCAGTCTACGAACGGTTTCTGTTCCTGTCACTACTCGTTCAATGCCTTCACGTCGCGCAGCACGCGGGATGGGCGCCGGTGACGACGGTTTACTCAGGCACGGCCAGGGTCACCACGACTCCGGTGGGACAAGCCCGCGCCCGCCCCGACCCATGCGTCTCAGTCGACGGTGATGGGCGAGACGGGCGCGGGCTCGGCCGCCGTGCGGATCAGACCTCGAGCAGGACCTTGATCTCGCGGCGCTCATCCATGGCCTTGTAGCCCTCGGCGGCGGCGTCGATGGGGATGCGCGAAGTGAAGACCTTGCCGGGGTGGATCTCGCCGGCCTGGATGCGCCGGATCAGGTCGGGCAGGAAGCGGCGCACCGGTGCCGGGCCGCCGTGCAGGTGCACCTCGGAGAAGAACAGGCCGGTGCCGTCGATCTGCTGGTCGTGGCCCACGCCCACGAAGCCGACGTAGCCGCCGGGACGGCAGGAAGCGATGGCCTGATCCATGGAGACCTGGTTGCCGACCGCCTCGACGACGCCGTGAGCGCCGTAACCACCGGTCAGCTCCTTGACCTTGGCGGCGCCCTCCTCGCCCCGCTCGGGGATGACGACGTCGGCACCGAACTCGCGGGCCAGGGCGGCACGGTCCTCGTGCCGGGAGAAGGCGATGACCTTTTCGGCGCCGAGCGCCTTGGCGGCCAGCACCGCGGACAGTCCCACGGCGCCGTCGCCGACGACGGCGATGGTCTTGCCCGGTCCGGCCTCGGCGGCCACCGCGCCGAACCAGCCGGTGCCCAGCACGTCGGAGGCGGCCAGATAGTCGGCCAGGCGGTCGGGGTCCTCGGGCTCGCCGCCGGGCACCGCCACGAGCGAGCCGTCGGCCAGCTCCACGCGCATGTACTGCGCCTGGGAGCCGGTGTAGCTGCCGGCGTTGACGCAGCGGGACGGGTATCCGGCCTGACAGATTTCGCAGGTGCCGTCCGAGAGCATGAAGGAGCCGATGACGAAGTCGCCGACCTTGAGCGTCTTGACCTCCTCGCCGGCCTCCACGATGGTGCCGACGTACTCGTGGCCCATCGGCCGGTCCTTGACGGGCTCCGGCTCCAGGCCCCGGTAGGGCCACAGGTCGGAGCCGCAGATGCAGGCGGCGGCCAGCTTGATGACCACGTCGGTGGGCTTAACGACGCGGGGGACCTCAACGTCCTCGACGACGACGTCCCCGGGGCCGCGCATAATGACGGCGCGCATGGTCTCGGGCAGGGTTATAGCGCTCACGAATACTCCTCGATTCGGGATGATGCGGGCAGACAACCCGCATCGGTTGGTCCTCGCCGACAAGGCTAGAACCACTCCGGCACCCGTCGCCAGGTATTGCCAGTGCCTGGCAACACGCGCGGCTCCTGCAGGCTATTGCCTCCTGCGCGGCAGCGGCAGCACCAGCGGGGTGCCGGTCAGCGGGTCGGGCACCACCTGCACCGGCAGCCCGAACACCTCCTCGACCAGCTGCGGCGTCACCACCTGCGCCGGGGCGCCATTGGCGAGAATCCGCCCCTGCCGCATGGCGATCACCCGATCCCCGTAGCGGCACGCCTGGTTGAGGTCGTGCAGCACCGCCACAATGGTGGTGCCCAGCTCCTCATTGAGCTCCCGGCACAGCTCCAGCACGTCCACCTGGTGCGCCAGATCCAGGTAGGTGGTGGGCTCATCCAGCAGCAGCACGTCGGTGCGTTGGGCCAGCGCCATGGCGATCCACACCCGCTGCCGCTGTCCACCGGACAGGGAGGCCACGCGCCTGCGGGCCAGCTCGGTCACGTGGGTGCGCTCCATGGCCTGGGTGACGGCGGCGTCGTCCTGCGCGGACCACTGGTGCAGGATCGACTGATACGGGTAGCGGCCGCGCGCCACCAGCTCATGGACCGTGACACCGGCCGGGGCGATGGATGACTGGGCGAGCATGCCCACCCGCCGGGCGAAGCGCTTGGGTTTGATACCGGCCACATCCTCGCCGTCGAGCACTACCTGTCCGGCGGTGGGGGTGAGCACCCGGCTGAGCGCACGCAGGAGCGTCGACTTCCCACAGGCGTTGGGGCCCACGATCATCGTCACCTCCCCGGGCTCGACGCGCACGGACAGATCCGCGATGACCGGGTGCTCGGGGTGGTAGGACAGGGACACGCCGCGAGCCTGGAGCACTGCTCCGCCCCGGCCCGCGGCGTCCCGCTCCGCGACGCTACTGGCCGAGCCCACTACTTGACGGTCTCGGAGACGGTGTCCATGACGAACCGCGCCGCCGTCGGGCCGGCATTGAGGTAGAACGGATCGTCCTCCACCTGGACGGCCTGATCGGCCGCCACCGCCGTCAGCGTCTCCCATAGGGACATGTCGGTCAGCTCGGTCGCGTCGCCGCCCTGCACCCCGTACAGGATCCAGTCGCCGTCGGCCTGGTCGAGCTCCTCCTCGGAGATGTCCACAGAGGTGTCGTCGGTGAAGGTCTGCGTGTCCGGGCGGGCCACCCCCATGTCGGCCAGCACCGACCCGGCGAAGGAGATAGCGCCGAAAATGCGGGTGCGGTCACCGTTCTTGCGCAGCAGGGAGACCGTGACGTCATCGGCGATGCCCTCGCCCGCTGCGGCGGCGTCGCTGTGGAAGGTGTCCAGCCAAGTCTGCGCCGTGTCCGGCTTACCCAGGGCGTCGGCGAGTAGGAGGAAGTCCTGCTTCCAGTACTGGCCGGTGCCCTGCGTGGCCACGGTCGGGGCGATCTGACTCAGGGAGGAGTACAGGGACTCGGCGTCCTTCCCGGAGATGTTCATGAGGATGAGGTCGGGGTTGAGGTTGGCGATCTCCTCCACGCTCGGCTCGGTGCGCGAGCCGACGTCGGTGATGGCGGCCAGCGCCTCGGCGTCGTCGGGGAACAGCTTGGGCAGGTAGTCGGGCACGGTGCCCGCGCCGTCCCCGGAGGTGGCGCCCACCGGGACGACGCCGAGCGTGACGGCGGCGTCCAGCTGGCCGGTGGAGATGATGACCAGCCGGGCCGGTGCGGCCTCGATCGTGGTGTCGCCCAGGAAGTGGGTGACGGTGCGCGGGAAGACGTCGTCGCCCTCGCCCGAGCCCATCCCGTCGGGGATGGTGGTGGGGACGGTTCCATCTGCCGCCACGGTGGCGTCGGTCGCCGCGTCGGTGGCGGCGCCCGCCGCGGATGAGGCCTCGGAGGCGGCTGACGCGCTGGAAGTGGAGGTCGCCGAATTGGAGGAGCAGGCGGCCAGGACAGGGACAACAGCTGCGGCACCGAGCACACTCAGTGCGGTGCGGCGAGAACAAAGAAGGGTCATACGCTGAGGCTATCCTAAACTCCCTGGTGTTGTTCAAGCCCGCTCACGCCCATAGGGAGGAGACGGTGGTCATCTTCAGCTCACCCGCAGCCTCGGCCCGGGCAGCGCGCCGCCCCCGGCCCGCTCGCGGCGGCCTCCGTACCGGGGCGGCGCTGACCGGTGCCGGGCTACTGATTTTGCTGTGCCTGCTCAGCCTCGCCGTCGGCTCGCGCCCCCTCGGACTGGGCGAGGCCTGGGAGGGGCTGCTCGCCCACGACTCCACGGTCGCCTCCATCATCGTCTGGCGGCTGCGCCTACCCCGCACCATCCTCGCCGTCGTCACCGGCGCCGCCCTGGCCGTGGCCGGGGTGGTCATGCAGGCCCTCACCCGCAACCCGCTGGCCGAACCCGGGATTCTCGGCGTCAACGCCGGCGCCGCGCTGGCCGTGGTGCTGTCCGTCTGGCTGCTGGGAATCACCCGCGTCTCCGGCTACCTCTGGTTCGCCTTCGCGGGTGCGGCGCTCGCCGCCGGACTTGTGCACCTCATGGCCCGCCGCACCGGAGAGGCCGGCCCCACCCGGCTCGTCCTGGCCGGGATCGCACTCGGGGCCAGCCTGGGCGCCATCACCGGCACCATCACCATGTATGACACCAGTGCCTTCGACTCCTACCGGTTCTGGGTGGTCGGCGCCCTCGAAGGCCGCGACGCCACCCTTCTGGCCTGGGTGTCCCCGTTCCTGCTCGCCGGCATGGCTCTCGCCCTCATCTCCGGTCATACCCTCAACGTGCTGGCCCTGGGGGATGAGCAGGCCACCGCCCTCGGGGCCCGGCCCGGGCGGGCCCGCGGCCTGGCGCTGGTGTCCATCACCCTGTTGTGCGGAGCGGCGACGGCGGCGGTCGGCCCCATCTCCTTCGTTGGGCTGGTGGTGCCCCATGTGCTGCGGCTCGTCCTCGGGGCCGATCAGCAGCGGCTGCTGGCCGCCTCCATTCTGGCCGGTCCGATCCTGCTGCTGAGCGCCGACATTGTGGGGCGGGTGGTGATCCGCCCCGATGAACTGGAGGCCGGCGTGGTCACCGCCTTCATCGGTGGTCCTGTGCTGCTCAGCATGGTGCTGCGACCCCGACGGGTGGGGGAGGCATGAGCGCCCCGGATGCGCGCGCCGACGCCGCCCCACGCCCCCGGCCCGCCGGTGCGGGTTACCCGGCCGGACGGATGCGGATACGGCTGGGCGGCGACCGCAGCCTGCTGGTGCGCCGCCGTTGTCTGGTCGTCGTCGTCGCGTTGCTCGCACTCGCCCTCGCAGTGGCCGTACTCGCCGTGCTGACCGGCGCCTACAACCTGTCCGCGGCCGATGCGGTGCGTGTCCTAGCCGGCGGCGGCAGCGATCTGGACCGGTTCATCGTGCTCGGGCAGCGGCTGCCCCGCGTTGTGGCCGCCGCCCTCATCGGGGCGATGCTGGCACTGTCCGGGGCCCTGTTCCAGAGCCTGTCCCGCAACCCGCTGGGCAGCCCCGACATCGTCGGCTTCACCACGGGAGCCACTACCGGCGGCCTGCTCATCATCCTCCTGTCCGCCGCTTCGTCCACGACCACGATCGCCCTGGGGACCACACTGGGCGGGTTCGCCACCGCCGCCGCCGTCGTTGCGGTGGCGGCCCGACGCGGCGGCGCCGGGGAGGTCATCGTGCTCGCCGGCATCGCGCTGTCCCAGACGCTGTCCGCGTTCAACGACTACCTGCTCACCCGCGCCACGATTGAGGAGGCGGAGGTGGCCAAGGCCTGGCAGTACGGTTCCCTCAACGCCATCACCTGGGCGCAGGTGCGGCCGCTGGCGCTCGGTGCCGCCGTGCTCATCCCGCTGGCTGTGTGGTTCAGCCGTCCTGCCGCTGTGCTGGAGATGGGCGACGATGCTGCCGCTTCTCTGGGAGTCGGCGTCGGGCGGCTGCGGGCCGCCATGGTCGGCTACGGCGTGGTGCTCGCGGCCGTGTGCGTGTCGGTGGCCGGTCCCATCGGGTTCCTCGCATTGGCCGCGCCCCAGCTGGCACAGCGGCTCGCTCGCACCCCGGGGCTGACGCTGGCGGTCTCGGCCGCCATGGGAACCGCCCTACTGCTGATCGCCGACCTATTGGCGCAGCGCCTGCTGGCGCCCTTCCAGATCCCGGTTGGTTTGCTCTCGGCCGCCTGTGGCGGCCTGTACCTCATGTGGCTGCTCGGCGTGCGCGGCATGGACGACGCCGAGGGCCGGTGATGGCCGGTGGCGCCCGCTAATTTACGACCTTGGGGGCCGATCCACGACCTTGGGGTGCAATTCACGACCACCCCGGGGTCGTCAAACGTACCCCAAGGTCGTGCAGTGCGTGTCCGGCTGACGCGCCGGGTCGATGCGCACGGGCCGGCCACCGCATCGACCGGTTTGGGCACGTCATTAGTGCCGGTTTCGGTGCGTTATAAGTGCCGGTTTCGGCATGTTATTAGTGCCGGTTTGGGTGAGGGGAGCGGTCACCGCGGCGGGGCACCAGGCGTATCTGGACGGCCTTGATAACGCAGGTCACCGCCGCCCCCGGGCGCAGCCCGAGCTCGGCCACGGCGGCGGCGGTGACGGTCGCCGTCACCAGGTGGCCGCCGACCACCCGCACGGTGACAGTGACCAGGCCGCCGGTCGGGTCCACACCGGTGACGGTTCCGGGCAGCGCATTGCGCGGACTGCCGCCGGTCGCCGGCCCCGAAGCGGCCCGCCCCGGCCAGACATCAGGGTCGGCGTCGGCGCCGGTGGCCAAGACGTCCGGTCGCTCGGCGCGGTACAGGGCGACGGCGTCGGGCGGGATAAGGGCCAGCCCCGGCTGCCCGGCGGGCGGCAGATCCGCGAGCCCGGGACGCGCGGCCAGACGCGTGCCGCCGTCCAGCACCAGCCCCGGGCTCTGCGCGTCGCCGTCGATGGTTCCCGGTAGGACGGACATGCCACTCAGGCGGGCCCCGAAGCGGCTCGTCGGGGCGGTGAGCACGCGCGCGGCGGGACCGGACTCGACCACCCTGCCGGCCTCCAGGACGACGACCTCGTCGGCGAGCGCGGCCACATCCACCACATCATGGGTGACCAGCAGCACCGTCAGCCGCTCCTCGCGGGCGCGACGGGCGAGCAGCTCTCGCAGCTGCTGGCGGGCGGTCACGTCCAGGGCCGACATCGGCTCGTCCAGAACCAGCACCCGAGGCGAGGTCGCCAGGGCACGTGCCAGGGCC
>NZ_JAWDJJ010000146.1:0-3863 GCF_032465695.1 Actinomyces sp. MRS3W | reverse complement strand
CGGTAGCCTCACCCCCGCCCCGCCTTCCCCGACGGACGGAAACCATCGTGTCCGCTGCACTTACCGCCGCCCTGTCCTCCTTCGAGGGCTTCGTCTCCGGCAACATCCTGGTCTGGATCCTCCTGGGCACCGGCCTGTACCTGACCGTGCGCACCCGCGCCGTCCAACTGCGCCTGTTCGTCCGCGCCCTGCGTCTGGTGGCCCACTCCCGCCACCAGCGCGGCTCGCTGTCCAGCTTCCAGGCCTTCGTCATCGGCCTGGGCGGGCGCGTGGGCACCGGCAATATCGCCGGCGTGGCGCTGGCCGTCACCCTGGGCGGCCCCGGCGCCCTGCTGTGGATGTGGGTGGTGGCGATCCTGGGTATGGCCACGAGCTTCGCCGAGTCGACGCTCGCCCAGGTGTTCAAGGTCCGCAATGCCGACGGCATTTTCCGCGGCGGCCCCGCCTACTACATGCAACGCGGTATCGGGCATGGCACCCTGGGGCGGGGCATGGGCGTGGTCTTCGCCGTCATGCTGGTGTTCTCCTATGGGCTCATCTTCCCCATGGTGCAGTCCAACACCATTGCCCTGACCCTGTTCGAGGCGCACGGGGTCAGCACGACGATCACGGCGATTGTGCTCATGGCGCTTTCCGCCCCGATCCTCCTGGCCGGCATGCGGGTGGTGGCGAAGGTGACCGAGTGGCTGGTGCCGCTCATGGCCCTGGCCTACCTGGTGGTGGTCTTCGTCGTCATCATCGTGTCTATCGACCGGGTTCCCGGTGTTTTCGCCGACATCATCGCCGGCGCCTTCAACCTTCGGGCGGGCCTGGCCGGTACCGGCGGCGGTATCTTCGCCACCTTCCTCAACGGCACCAAACGCGGCCTGTTCTCCAACGAGGCCGGGCAGGGCTCCTCTCCGAACGGCGCCGCCACCGCCGACGTCGCCCACCCCGTCACCCAGGGGCTTATCCAGTCCCTGGGCGTGTGCGTGGACACGCTCATCATCTGCACCGCCACCGGGCTGACCATTCTGCTGGCCTCGCCGTCCATCTACACCCCCGGCGTGGAGCCGCAGTGGGCGGAGACCACTCTGGTCCAGCACGCTCTGGGAGACGCCGTCCCCGGCAACTGGGTCATCTGGTTCATGAGCTTCGTGGTGCTTACCTTCGCCTACTCCTCGGTGCTCGGCTACTCCGCCTTCGCCGAGATCAACGTCAGCTACCTGGGCGGTGGGCGTCAGGCGAGTATCGGCCTGCGCCTGGCCATGACGGCCGCCACCGGGGTGGGCGCGTTGGTCGCCCTGGAGCTGGCCTGGGTCATGGCCGACGTCGCGCTGGCACTCATGACGATCCTCAACCTGGTGGCCGTGCTGTGGTTGTCCCGCTGGGTTTTCGCGGTCCTCAAGGATTACGACCTCCAACGCCGCTCCGGCGTTGCCGAGCCGGTCTTCATCGCCCCCGGCAATCCGCTCCTGCCCGGTGAACTCGACGGTGACATCTGGACCGAGGACCGGGCCGCCTTGCGCCAGGCCAGCTTGCATGAGGAGATCTGATGCCCAGCGGGGCCCGGGCAGGTGCGTTGTGGGCGATCTCGCACCGATTCGTGGCGGTGACGGGGGCGGTCGGCTGGCGTGCGGTGCCGCCGCTCTGGCAGAATGCACGGCTGTACTCGACCGTTCCCGGTCCCTCTCCCGGTGCGATCGCGTCTCGGCCTTAACCGGTCCCCGTTGCTGTAACCCCACCGGGAACCGGCATGGGCCACACCATCGAGAACCAGGAGTTTCACCCAAGTGGCAGTCAAGATTCGCCTCAAGCGCCTCGGCAAGAAGTTCGCACCCTTCTACCGGGTCGTCGTCGTCGACTCCCGTAAGAAGCGCGACGGCCGTGTCATCGAGGAGATCGGCGTATACGACCCGATGCAGGAGCCCTCGCTCATCCGCATCGACTCCGAGCGGGCCCAGTACTGGCTCGGCGTAGGCGCGCAGCCCTCCAACACCGTCTTCAACCTGCTCAAGATCACCGGCGACTACCACAAGTTCAAGGGCCTCAAGGGCGTGACGCCCCGCCTCAAGGTCAAGGACGTCGACGCTGAGGCCGCCGCCAAGCAGGCCGCCGTCAAGGCGGCCGCGGACGAGGCCGAGAAGCGCAAGGCAGACGCCGCCGTCGCTCAGGCCGAGGCGGCCACCGAGGCTGAGGAGCCGGCGCAGGCCCCCGCCGAGGAGGCCTGACGTGCTCGCCGACGCACTCGAACACCTCGTGCGCGGCATCGTCGACAACCCCGACGACGTCACCGTCACCTCCCGGACGCTGCGCCGCGGCGACCTGCTGGAGGTGCGGGTCAACCCCGACGACCTCGGCCGCGTCATCGGCCGGTCCGGACGCACCGCGCGCGCCCTGCGCACGGTCGTCGGCGCCCTGGCCGATTCGCCGGTGCGCGTCGACGTCGTCGACACCGACCGCCGCTGAGCCGGACCGCCCCGCGCGGCCCAGGGCGGCTACGGCCGCCAAACTTGAGCGGATTTCGTCGAACACATAGGTAAGCCCTCCAAGTCATCAGCCAGAGGCATGACTTGGAGGGCTTACCTATGCACTCGAGGGCTCACCTATGTGCCTGAGGGCTCGCCCTCACGCGACGCGGTAGGTTGGGCCCGTGCTGCTCACCGTTGCCGTCATCGGCCCCGCCCACGCCCTCAAGGGCGAGGTGCGTCTCGATATCCGCACCGACGATCCCGAGGGGCGGCTCGCCCCGGGCACCGTACTGCCCGCACAACCGGCCACCGGCCCTGCCGCCGCGGGACACCTGACCGTGGCCGCGCTGCGCTACAACGGCAGCCGCTGGTTCGCCCGTTTCGAAGAGGCACGGGACCGCACCGCCGCCGAGGCCCTGCGTGGCGTGCAGCTCCTGGTGGAAACCGACGCCGAGCCCGAGGATGAGGACGACGACGCCTGGTACGCCCACGAACTGACCGGCCTGGCGGCCGTGCGCAACCTCGCCGACGGCACCGCCCAGGTGCTGGGGGAGGTGACCGGCCTGGAACCGGGCGTCGCCCAGGACCGCCTGCTGGTGCGCACCCCCGACGGGCAGGAGATCGCCGTCCCCTTCGTGGAAGCGCTCGTCCCCGAGATCGACCCCGACGCCGGCACCGTCACCATCGACCCGCCCGGTGGCCTGTTCCCCGGGATCGGGGATGCGGAGGAGGACCGGTGAGCCCGGCCGCCCCACTGCACCTGGACGTGGTGACGATCTTCCCCGATTACCTGCGCGTGCTCGATCTGTCCCTCATCGGGCGGGCCGCCGCCGACGGGCTGCTGGATCTGCGCGTTCATGACTTGCGCGACTGGACTCATGACCGCCACCGCACCGTGGATGACACGCCGCTCGGCGGCGGTGCCGGCATGGTCATGAAACCCGACGTCTGGGGTGCTGTCCTCGACGAGGTGCTGGCCCGCCCCCTGCCCGAGGCCGGACCGCGGCCGGAGTCGTCGTCCAACCCGCGCCCGGAGCCCGCCTCCGCCGCCGAATCCCGCCGCGTCCTGGTCATCCCCACCCCGTCGGGACAGGTCTTCACCCAGCGCACCGCCGAGGACCTGGCAGGCGCCGACCAGATCGTCTTCGCCTGCGGACGCTATGAGGGCATTGACGCCCGCGTCGCCGAGCACTACGCCGCCGCGGGTATCCAGGTGCGGGAGCTGTCCATCGGCGACTACGTGCTCAACGGTGGTGAGGCGGCGGCCCTGGTCATGATCGAGGCCATCGCCCGCCTGCGCCCGGGCGTCCTGGGCAACCCCGACTCCATCGTCGAGGAATCCCACACCGGCGATGGCCTGCTCGAATACCCCGTCTACACCCGGCCCGTGTCCTGGCGCGGCCACGATATCTC
>NZ_JAWDJJ010000145.1:0-7432 GCF_032465695.1 Actinomyces sp. MRS3W | reverse complement strand
TCAGCCCGGCCCAGCGGGCGCCGACAAGCAGCACCACCGCGTTGACCGCCACAATGAGTGCGGCGAGTCCGCCCACCGCCAGCCCCGTCGTCGAGAAGGCGGAGGCGGCAAAATCCTGCCCGGAGGCCAGCCCGATCGCGGCGAGGAAGAACAGCAGTCCCAGCTGACGGATAGTGGCGTTGGCGGCGTGCGGCAACTGCCAAATGAACGGGCCGGTGCGGCCCAGGCGCCCCAACACCATGCCGACCACGAGCGGTCCCGCGGCCACGCCCAGCCGCAGCGTCACGCCGCCGGGCAGCGGGATGGCGACGAGCCCGGCGAGCACGCCGAGCGCCATGCCCACGCCGACGGAGAAGGCGTCGATCTGGGCGATGGACTTCTCCGAGTCGCCGAAGTAGTCGGCCGCCCGCTCCAGGTCCCCGGAGGGAACCACGGCCAGCACCCGGTCGCCGAGTTCGAGGACGAGATCGTCGTTGGCGAGCAGGTCGAGGTCGCCGCGGCGCACCCGGGTGATGACGCCCTGGAAGCGGCCATGCATGTCGAGCTCGCCGATGGTGCGTCCGGCCACGCGGGTGGAGGAGACGGTCAGGCGCCGGTAGTCGACGACGGTGCGGTCCTTGGCCAGGCAGCGGTCGTAGCCGGTGCCGAGTTCATGGATGGCGTCCTCGAGGGCCGCCGGGGCGCCCACGATCACCACCTTGTCTCCTGGCAGCAGCTCTTCGTTGGGGGAGACGACGCGGGTGTTACCGTCGCGCTCCAGGTAGGAGATGCGGATGCGGTTGCGCCGGAAGGCCTCCAGTTCACTTAAGAACACGCGGCGCAGCAGGAAGACGCTGGTGGCGCTCAGTCCGTCGGCAGAAGCCGGCCGGGGGTCGCGGCGCCCCGGCCAGTCACGGTTGATGACCAGGGCGACGATGAGGATCGCCACGGCCACGCCGACGGGGTAGGCCAGGGCATAGCCGACGGCGGGCTCCTGGTTGCCGGCGGCCTCGATCGCGGAGTCCAGGACGGGGCTGGTCAGGGCCCCCGCATAGGCGCCGGCGTCCATGGCCGGGCTGATGCCGGTCAGGCCCGAGTACAGGGCCCCGGCACCACCGGCGACGACGAGCGCGACCACGCACAGGGCCATGATGGGCAGCTGGCGGCGCAGGTTGCGGAAGAAGGTGCTGCCCGCACCAATGCCGACGGTGTAGCAGAACAGCCCCAACCCGAGGCTGCGCAGCAGCGTGAGGTTCTCCCCGAGCCGCGGGTCCAGGGCACCGACGGCGAGTCCGACGAACAGCGCCCCGGCCGCGCCGAAACGAATCGGCCCGAAGGGAATCTGCCCGACGGCGGTACCCACGCCAATGACGAGGAAGACGGTCAGTATCGGGGCGCCCGCGAGGACGTCCACGGTGGAGGCGAGCAGGTCTGACACGTGCTCAGGCTAGCGGGAGAGAATCCGAGGATCCTTGAAGGGCCGATGGTGACGGCTATTGTCGCCAAACTGCGCCGGCACTATGCTGCGGCGGTGCGAGCCCTCCCTGGTCCGCTGTTCGCCCGTCCCGACTCAATGATGAGAATCCGCATGGAAACCGCTATCGCCCCTGCCCTGCCCACCTACACCCCCGAGGAAGAGCGCCTCATTATCCGCAACCGCCAAGGCGTGCCCGTGGGTATCAAGCCGCACACCAAGTGGACGCCGAAGAAGATCGCCCTGTGGGTCGTCATTACCGCCCTGGGTGTGCTGGGCTGGTGGATGCTCGCCGTCGCACGCGGCGAGAACGTCAACACCATCTGGTTCGTGGTCACCGCCATCTGCACCTACGCCATCGGCTACCGCTTCTACGCGCTGTACATCCAGCGCACCATCATGCGTCCCGATGACACCAACGCCACCCCTGCCGAACGCATCAACAACGGCCGCGACTTCGACCCGACCCACCGCGTCGTCCTATACGGCCACCACTTCGCCGCCATCGCCGGCGCGGGCCCCCTGGTCGGTCCTGTGCTGGCCGCCCAGATGGGCTACCTGCCGGGGACGCTGTGGATCATCCTCGGCGTCATCGTCGCCGGTGCGGTCCAGGACATGCTGGTGCTGTTCTTCTCCATGCGCCGCGGCGGCCGCTCCCTGGGGCAGATGGCGACCGACGAGATCGGCCGGGTCGGCGGCACCGTGGCCACCGTCGTCGTCCTGGTCATGCTCATGATCGTGCTGGCGGTGCTGGCCATGGTGTGCGTCAACGCGCTCGCCGAGTCCCCCTGGGGTGTCTTCTCCGTCGGCTGCACTATTCCGATCGCCGTCTGCATGGGCCTGTGGCTGCGTTTCGTCCAGCCGGGCCGTATCACCCAGGTCTCCATCGTCGGCTTCACCGTCCTCATCGGCGTCATCATCGCTGGGCGCTGGGTCGCGGAGTCCTCCTTCGGCCAGTACCTGCACCTGTCGCCCACCACCCTGGTGTGGTGCATGATCGTCTACGGCTTCCTCGCCGCCGTTCTGCCCGTGTGGGTGCTGCTCACCCCGCGCGACTACCTGTCCACCTTCATGAAGGTCGGCACCATCGCGGTTCTGGCCGCTGGCATCATCATCGTGCGCCCCGTGGTGGAGATGGCGGCCGTCTCCGAGTTCGCCCTCAACACCGACGGCCCCGTGTTCGCCGGCAAGCTCTTCCCCTTCCTGTTCATCACGATCGCCTGCGGCGCCCTGTCCGGCATGCACGCCACCGTGTCCTCCGGCACCAGCCCGAAGATGATCCAGAAGGAGAGCCAGGTCCGCATGATCGGCTACGCCGGCATGCTCATGGAGTCCTTCGTCGCCATCATGGCCCTGGCGGCGGCGGTCTCGCTGAGCCCGGGCATCTACTTCTCCATGAACACCTCCGCCGCCACCATGAACGCACTCGCCGGCGACGACGTCGTCGCCACGGCCTCCAACCGCGAGGAGGTGGCGGCCCAGGCCGTCGCCAACCTCGACGTCACCGACGCCCACGGGGACTCGCTGGTGCCGGTGTGGGACTCCTGGGACGAGGACGGCACTCCGCAGACGTACACGGGCGCCGAGGCCCTGGAGCAGGTCGCCTCCGACGTCGGCGAGCCGAGCATCATCTCCCGCACCGGCGGCGCCCCCACCCTGAGCGTGGGCATGTCGCACATCCTCCACCAGATCGGCGGCGGCCGGACGATGATGGGCTTCTGGTACCACTTCGCCATCATGTTCGAGGCGCTGTTCATCCTCTCCGCCGTCGACGCCGTCACGCGTGTGGCGCGCTTCCAGCTCGGCGACGCCCTGGGCAATATCTGGCCGAAGTTCCGTGACCCGTCCTGGCACGTGGGCGCGTGGGCGACCACCGGCGTCGTCGTGGCGGCCTGGGGCTCGCTGCTGCTCATGGGCGTGACCGACCCGCGCGGCGGCATCCAGACCCTCTACCCGCTGTTCGGCATCGCCAACCAGCTCATCGCGGCCATCGCCCTGCTGCTGTGCCTGGTCATGACGGTACGCAAAGGCCGCCTCAAGTACGCGTGGATCCCGGCGATCCCGCTGGCCTTCGATACGGCCGTCACCTTCACGGCGTCGTGGCAGAAGATTTTCTCCACCGATCCGCAGGTCGGCTACTTCCAGCAGTGGCGTGATGCGCGGGCGCTGCTGCCCACGCTCACCGACGCCGAGGCGATCAGCGTGCAACGAGCCATTATTCGCAACACCATGATCCAGGGCACGCTGTCGGTGGTATTCCTCGTGCTGGTGGCCTTCGTCATGGTGTGCGCCGCCATCACCATGGTCCGGGCGGTGCGCGCGGGTGATACGACGACGTCGGAGGACCCGTATCAGGAGTCGAACTTCTACGCCCCCGAGCATCTGTTCGCCACCTCGCTGGAGAAGAAGCTCGTCAGGGAGTATGCGCTCGTCGGCGACCCGGCACTCATCCCCGGAGGCTCCGCCGACCCGGGCGGCGCGGCCAATGCGGACCGCTGAGGTGACAGGGGCATCAATGATCGCCGCGGGGCGGGGCGTAGCCGCCGGGCCATCGAGCACTTCCGCGGCTCAGCGACTGCCCCGCCTGCGCGCCGGTCTGGCCCGCGCGCTCGAGTTGTGGCGCGACTTCACCGGCGAATCAGCCTACGACCGCTACGTCGAACGGCATCGGCGCGAGCACCCCGACCATGCGCCCATGAGTGCGAGCCAGTGGTGGCGGGCCCGCGCCGACTTCGACGAGCGCAACGTGAGCACCGGCTGCTGCTGACCCGCCCCACGCTCAGGCATCGGTCCCGAGGGCGTCGGTCCCGAGGCCGCTCGGGTCCTGGATGACGGCGCGGCGCACTCGCAGCTCGGGGGTGATGATCCGTCTGTCGGCTTCACGCGCGATGACCCGACCGTCCTCCACGAGCAGGTCGAGAACCGCCTGAGCGACGAGGGCTCCCCAGGGCCGGGCGACGACGGCAAGATGACAGGAAGCTCAGATTCGGGATGAACCGTGTCTACAGCCGCGCCGCTCAGGCCCAGGCGCGCACCAGGCGCACGATCGCGTCCGCTACTTCCTGGTCCTTGCCCTGATAGGTGTGACCGGTGCCCTGGATCAGCACCAGTTCGTTGGCGTCCGGATCGGCGGTGTGATCGTTGATCGTCGCCAGGAAACCGGCCGGGTCGCCGTAGGTGAACCGGTCGTAGGTGCCGATGAGCATGGCGCCGGTGTGCCGCATGGCGGCCACCTGGCTGAAGTCGGCGTCGGCCTCCACGTGCACGTTGTCCAAGATGTTGTCGCACAGCCACTGCCGGGCGGTTTCGGCACGGCAGGGCACCCACCCCATGAGCGGGAAGGGCAGCCGCTGCTCCCCCAGACCGCGAGCGATGTAGTCCCGCACCACTGCCCGCTCCTGCGCCGTGACCTGGTTGGTCAGGTGGCGCAGGTTGGCGGGGCTGAGCAGGAGGAAGTGCTCCACCCGCGCATCGTGATGGCGCGCCAGGTAGTAGATGACCTTGTTGGCGCCCAGCGAGTGCCCGGCCAGGATGATCCTCCGATAGCCGACTGCCTCGGCGTAGTCCAGCCACGCCCCGAGGTCCTCGTCGGTAAAGGCGAAGTCCTCGTTCCACGAGCCAATGACCTCCTCCTGCCCCGTCACCGCATTGGTGCCGGGGATTTCATTGAAGGCGTCGTTGGTCTGGGCGTATACGAAGTCGATGCCGGCCCGGTTGAGGGTACGCCCGAAGGTGACGTAGAAGGGGTTGGAGTAGAAGTTGCCGTGGATGCCGGTGATAGCGATGACCACCGTGTCCGCGGCCCGCGCCGGGAACAGGGCGCCGTCCAGCACGCTGCCGCGCCGGGTGGTTACCGTCAGTGCGCGCGGGCGGTCAGGCCCCGGCATCTCAGTAGTCCTCGCTGCGGTAGCGGGGGCTGAACTGCTTGGAGCGCGGGTAAAAGTCGGTGCCCATCCGGGTGCCGTCCAGCATGGCCTGCGTGTAGCGGTAGCTGTCGGCCTTGTCCCAGTCGAAGGTCGTCTCGATCTCGTCCTCGCGTCCGGTGCGGATCAGCTCGACCAGGTGCGGGTTGAGTAGGACGCTCTTGCCGATGGCCAGTAGCTCTGCCCAACCGGTGTTCCAGGCGTGGATCATGTCGTCGGCCGTGTACAGGTTGCCGACCCCGATCAGCGGCAGCCGCCCGCCGATGCGCTCATGCAGCAGTTGCATGCGGGTCAAGGACGTGTCCGCACCGCGGCGCGCCTTCTTGTAGAAGTCCCACAGGGACACGTGCAGGTACTGCAGCGGCTTGTCCGCCAGTGCGTCCACAAGCGCGAAGGTGTCCTCCATGGTCAGGCCACGCTCGCCGGGCTCCTCTGGGGAGAAGCGGTAGCCGAGGATAAAGTCGAGCCGATCGTGCTTGCGGCGCACAGCGTCGACGGCGTCGACAATCGCCAGCGGCAGCGCCATCCGCTTCTCACGCGAGCCGCCCCAGTCATCGGTGCGCAGGTTGGTGTTGCCGGAGAAGAACTGCTGCACCAACCAGCCGTTGGCGCCGTGAATCTCCACGCCGTCCAAGCCGGCCTCAAGGCTCAGCTCAGCGGCGCGGGCGTAGGCGTCGATGAGCCCGCGCACCTCCGCCTCCGTCATGCCGCGCGAACCGGCGAAGGGCGCGGTGGTGGGGGAGACGACGTCGTGGCCCTGGGTCATCTCCCTGCGTGCGTGCAGTCCGGAGTGGGCCAGCTGGACGACGGCGAGCGCGCCCTGGGCGTGGGCGATGTCGGCGTACTCCTTGAGCGTGGCCAGGTGCCGGGAATCGAATGCGTTGGGCGACTCGAAGCCGATGCCGCCCGGTGCCACATTGGTGAACGGCACGATGAACAGGGAGAAGCCCTCGAAGCGGTCGTTCCAGAAGCGGCGGGCGGCGTCGGTCAACTCGCCGTCGGCGCCCGAGTCATAGATCGTCAGCGGCGCCACAACCAGACGGTTCTTGAGTGTCACACCATTGTTGAGTTCTAGGGGTGCGAATAGCGGCGCGTACTTCGGGTTCATCTCACTCATCGCGGATGCCTCTCTTCGGGGTGAGTCCCGGCTATGGTCGGCCGGGCTTGCCCCCTACAACCCACCGGGATCCGCACATGATCCCTGCCGCAGCCGTCTTCCCGATCACGTCAGTTCCATACGTGTGACCCGGAGGCATCTAACACGCCCCTGGGCCGCCGCGCCGGAGCCACGGAGGGGCTGACCGATGCATTGCGACGCCCACGGGCCGCGCCGCCCGCTACGATTCGGAGGGTGACCGACGCGCGCAGCACCGCCCAGACCACCCTCACCCCCTTCGACGACGGCGCCACCTCGGATGCCGCCCCCGACCGCGAAGAGCTGACCTGGGAGTTGTTCGGCCGTGCCGAACGCGAACTGTCCGCGCAGATCGTCGCTTCGGGCTGGGTGCCGGACCTCATCATTGCAATCGCCCGTGGCGGCCTCATCCCCGCCGGCGCCATCGGCTATGCGATCGGCATTAAGGCGATGGGCGCGGTCAACGTCGAGTTCTACACCGGCGTGGGTCAGACCCTGGAGGAACCGGTGGTGCTGCCCCCGCTCATGGACGCCTCCGACCTTCCAGGTAAGAAGGTGCTGGTGGTCGACGACGTCGCCGACTCCGGCAAGACCCTGAAGATGGTCATGGAGCTGCTGCAACATCAGGGACTGGATCTGGGTGGCGAGACGGTGGCGGTCGATGCGCGCAGCGCCGTCATCTACCGCAAGCCGCACAGCATCTTCGAGCCGGACTACTGTTGGCGAGTGACCGACAAGTGGATCAACTTCCCCTGGTCCGTGCTCCCGGTCATTACCCCCGCCTCTCTCGACCAGGAGGGTACCGACCAGTTGGACGCCCGCGCCGGCGACTGAACCGCGCACGGTCCCCACCACTACGGTTTTCGCCGTGACTATGTCCCCTGGCAAGTTCCCCGAAGAGTCGGCCACCCACCCCTGCCC
>NZ_JAWDJJ010000144.1:0-24260 GCF_032465695.1 Actinomyces sp. MRS3W | reverse complement strand
GGTGAGGGTTGGGCACCACGGGGATGCCGCCCTCCCCCAGGCCGGTGCCGTGCACGTTCAACCGGGGACAGTCGATCTTTTCCGCGGCGGCCAGGGACTGCTCGGCGGTGGCCAGCAGGCGAGCAACGCCGTCGTCGGTGGTGAGGTCGCCCTCGACGTAGCCGGTCATGGAGACGATCTCGACGCCGTCCGCACGCCGGGCCGCGAGGGCGTCCAGGTCCTTGTTGGTCCAGTCCCACATCTCCACCTTGAGACCGCGGGCGGCGATAGCCTCGACCCGCTTGAGGAAGGGCTGGTCAGTAAAGATCATCTCCGCGCAGGCGGCGAGGGTGAAGGGGTTGTTGGCGGTGACGGTGACGGGGCTCATCGGGTTACCTCCTTGAGGTGAACGGTGCGGGACTGCTGGATGGAGACGATGGCGGCGCGGGCGATTTGGAGGGCCTTGACGCCATCCTCACCCGTGGGGATGGCGGGGCTACCGCCGCGAATCGCCTCGACGAAGGCCAGGAACTCCCCTACATACGCCGTGTGCAGCAGATCGGTGTCGGCGCGTGAGGTGTCGTAGGCGACTCCGCTAGGGCCGTAGTAGTCCATGTCGCTGGTTCTCCCGCTGCCAGCGGTGGCCATGCCGCCGTCGCCGAAGACCTCCCCACGCACGTCGTAGCCGTAGGTGGCGCTAAAGCTCGCCTCGGCGGTGGCGAAGGCGCCGTTGGTGAAGTGCAGGTTCACCACCGCGGTGTCGAGGAAGCCGTCGCCGCGCGCGTCGGGGCGGATCAACGCGTCGGCATGGGCGGTGACGGAGTCCACCTCCGCTCCGGGATTGAGCCAGCGCAGCGTGTCGAAGTCGTGGATGAGGGTTTCCAGGAAGATCGTCCACAGGGGCGTGCGAGCGGGGTCACCGCCGTAGGGACCGGGGTCCCGCGTCAGGGAACGCAGCAGTTGCGGGGTACCGACGCGACCGTCGTCGACAGCCCGGCGGGCGGCCATGAAACCGGGAGCGAAGCGGCGATTGAATCCCACTTGGAGGACCACACCGGCGCTCTCGGCGGCGGCCACGCACTCTGCGGCCTCGGCGAGCTCGGTGGTGATGGGCTTCTCGGTGAAGATGTGTTTGCCGGCACGTGCGGCGTCGACGATCAGGTCGCGGTGCAGGGCGGCAGGGGTGGTGACGACTACCGCGTCGATATCGGGGTCGGTCAGAACCCCAGAGGCATCGGCCTCGGCGCGGGCGCCGAGTGGACCGGCCAGGTTCTGCGCCACCTCGAAGCGCGGATCCACGACCGCGACCAACTCGGCGGTATGCACGTCGTGCGCGATGGCCGTGGCATGGTGCGTGCCGATACGCCCGGCCCCGATGAGGGCGAGGCGTGCAGGTGGGGTGGGGCTGTGGGTCATAGGGGGACTCCTTTGTCGGGTGCCGCAAGCGCTCGAAGCACCGCGGCGATCGTGCACAAGGGCTGCAACTCCGCGGCCTTTGTGATGACAAAGAAACTAGCACGTTCCAGTTGTTCTCATTGGATGCTGGTCACAACACTGTAGCGACCTCCGGGTTTTTCCCCGCTATTTCGCCCGCAGGGAGCCGACAGTTCTCGACAGAACGTTCTATAATTCTAGACGTTACAGGCTGATGCCGCCCTGGTCGGACGGTGCTGCCAGGCTCAAAGCGGAGGCGACCATGGCCCGTGGAGAACACTCCAAGGTGACACTCGTCGACGTGGCTCGCGAAGCCAACTGCTCGGTGTCACTGGCCTCGATTGTCATGCGCGACGCTGCCGGCGCCTCGCAGGAGACGCGACGCCGAGTCAAGGCAGTTGCCGCGCGCCTGGGATACCGCCCGGATCGGCGTGCCCGAGCGCTGCGCTCCACCCGATCGGGGCAGATAGGCGTCACCTTCGGCGTACATCAGCCCTTCCATGCCGAAATCATCGACGGCCTCTACGCGGCCGCCGACACGAGCGGACACGAACTCGTGCTCTCCGCCGTCGTCGGCAAAGTCGACGATCGCCGGGCCGCAGAGACACTACTGCGCGATCGTTGCGAAGCATTGATCATGATCGGTCCCTCTCTTGGCACCGCGCGCCTGCGCATGCTGACCGATGAGGTTCCGGTTGTGGCCGTGGCCCGCCCGCTGTCATGTCCGGGGGTCGACGTCATCAGGATCGATGATCGGGGCGGAATCACCATGGCGGTCAACCACCTGGCGGAGCTCGGACACCGGCGCATTGTGCATATCGACGGCGGCAACGCCCCATCGAGTGCTGAACGACGGGCAGGTTACCTGGAAGCGATGGAGGCACATGGTCTGTCCGCTGAGACCAGGATCGTGCCGGGGGGACTTGAGCAAGAGCACGGCATGCGCGCCGCCAGCGCGATGCTCGCGGAGAGCGAGCTGCCGACGGCGATTTCGGCTTTCAACGACCGGGTAGCATCCGGCTTAATCCAAGGACTGATCCGGGCTGGGGTGGACGTACCCGGGCAAGTGAGCGTGGTTGGTTTCGACAACGCCCGCCGGTTCGACGCCGGGCTGGTCCCGCTGACGACCATCGACCAAAACCCTGCGCTCATGGCGCAGCTTGCTCTGGAGCGGGCGATCGGACGCGCCGCCGAGCACTATCTGCCCACCGAGCAGGTACTCGTCCCGCGGCTGATTCAGCGCGCCTCCACCGGGCCCGCACCCACCAGCACGTGACAAGTGCCGGTTTCGCGGGATATGGGTCAGGAGGAGAGGATCCCCTGCTCGGTGAGCCAGTCGGTGGCGATGGTGGCGGAATCGAGTTCCTCCTGCGTCGAGCGGCCGTTGAGGGTGCGCAGTGCCTCGGGCGTCAGCAGCGCGGAGACGGCGTTGATCGCCGCAATGGCCGCCTCATCCAGACCGGCGCTCACCAGCGGGGTGACGTTCTGCGGCAGGATCAGCCCCTCCGGGTCCTCCAGGATCACCAGATCGTTGTCGTCGATCGCAGGTGAGGAGGTGTAAATGTCCGCCGCGTCAACCGTACCGTCGAGCAGTGCAGCCACGGTGAGCGAGCCGCCGGAATCCTCAATGGGGTAGACCTCGGCGTCAACGCCGTAGACGGACTTCACGCCGGTGGGGCCGTAGGGGCGGGTTTCGAACTCGGAGTTCGCACCCACTGTGACCGTGTGTCCCAGCTTGGTCAGGTCGCCAATGGTGGTCAGGTCGTTGTCCTCAGCCAAAGTGCGCGTGACGGTGTAGGTGTCCTGGTCGGTGGCCTCGGCGTAGTCCAGGACAGTCAGCGCGTCGGGCAGTACCTCCGTGAGGGCGGCGTGGACGCTCTCGGAGTCCGTCGCCTTGGTGTCGGAGTCGTAGTACTGCAAGAGGTTGCCGCCATACTCGGGGAAGACGTTGATGGCGCCGGACTCGAGCTCGGGGATGTAGACCTCGCGCTGGCCGATCTGGTACTGCCGGTCCACCGTGAATCCTGCCTGCTCCAGCGCCTGGGCGTACAGCTCGGCGATGATCTCGTTGGAGAAGTACTGCTGGCTGCCCACAACAATGGCGGTCGGGTCGCCCGTACCCGAGTCCAGCGGATCGGAGCTGCCGCCGCAGGCTGCGAGAGCCGTGGTGAGGGCCAGGAGACCGCCGCCGGCCAGCGCACTGCGCCGAGTCAATAGCGAGCGTGAGGTGGAAACCGAGGGGGTCATTGGGGTTCCTTTCGGGTGCGGGCACCGACGGGGGTGACGGCGCGCTGAAGCAGGGAGAAGATGATTTCGGACAGCAGGGCGAGAGCGATGACCAGCAGCGAGGAGGCCAGCATCATGGCGTACTCCTGAGTTTTCAGGCCGAGGAACATGAGGCGCCCGAGCCCGCCCGCCCCGGTGTAGGCGGCGAGCGTCGCCGTCGCGATGACCTGGAGGGTGGCCGAGCGCAGCCCGCCGACGAGCAGTGGCGCGCCGAGCGGGACCTCCACCCGCATGAGCACCTGGGGCTCGGTCATGCCGGCGGCCCGGGCGCCGTCGACGGCGGTGGGGTCGGCTGCCTCGACTCCGGCGTAGGCGCCGGCCAGGACGCTCGGCAGCGCCAGCACCACGAAGGCAAGCATGGGTGCGGTCAGCCCCACCCCCAGAGCCAGCCCGAACAGGGTGACCAGCCCGAGAGTGGGCAGGGCGCGCACGGCTCCGGACAGGGTGACGGCGAAGCCCCTCCCCTGGCCCGAATGCCCGATCCACCAGCCCAGCGGCACCCCGATGACGGCCGCGATGGCGACGCCGAGCAGGGAGTAACCGATGTGCTGGATGAGCAGTCGGCCGATCCCCAGCGAGCCGGACCAGTTGGCAGCAGTCAGGATGTAGTCGACGGCGTCGTAGAGGTAGTTCATGCCGGCACCGTCTCCCTGTGCCCCACCCTCCAGGGCATGAGCAATCGGCCGCCGAGCACAACGAGCGCGTCCAGGACGACGGCGACCGCTACGGTCACGACAATGCCGGCGAGGATCTCGGCGGTGAGCCCCCGTTGGAAACCGTCGGTGAACAGCCAGCCCAGGCTGCGCACGCCGAGGACCGCCCCGACCGTTGTCAGGGAGACGGTGGAGACAGTGACCACGCGCAGGCCGGCGAGGATGGCGGGCCCGGCCAGAGGCAGTTCCACGGTGAAGAAGCGGCGCAGTGCGCCCATTCCCATACCGGTGGCGGCGTCGAGGACGCGGTGATCCACGGCGTCGAGCGCGTCCACGGTGGTGGGTATCAGCAGCGCCAGACCGTAGAGCGTGAGCGCGACCACGACGTTGAGGGGGTCGCGAATCCCGGTGCCCATGATCACCGGCAGGATGACGAAGAGCGCCAGGGAGGGAATGGCATAGAACAGTGAGGCGCCGGAAACCAGGATGCCGCGCAACGGTCCCAGGTGCTGAGCCACGCGCGCGATCGGGATGGCGAGCACCAGGGTGGCCGCGATCGCCGGTATCGCCTGGATGAGGTGAGCGATGAGGTAGGAGCCAATGAGGGGGAGGTTGGCCATCACCCAGGTCATGGACGGTTCCCCTCGCTGTCCTCCAACCTGCCGACGGCGCGGCCGGAGCGGTCGACAACCACGCGCTCACCGGCGACCTCCGCCAGGTGCAGTGCCCGGTTGGCGTCGTCCAGGCCGAGGAAGCGCACCACGAAGTCGTCGGCCGGGTTGGCGAGCAACTGACGTCCCGTGCCACGTTGGGCTATCTGGGCGCCCTCGCGCAGCAGGATGATCTCGTCGCCCAGGGCCAGGGCCTCGTCGACGTCGTGGGTGACGAAGACGATGGTCTTGGCCAGTTCGCCCTGGATGCGGCCCAGCTCGCGCTGCAGATCTCGACGCACGAGGGGGTCGACCGCCCCGAAGGGTTCGTCCATGAGGAGCACGCCGGGATCGGCCGCGAGGGCGCGGGCCACCCCAACGCGCTGCGCCTGCCCTCCCGACAACTGCCCCGGATAGCGCCGAGCCAGAGCGCGGTCCAGCCCCAGTAGGTCCATGAGCTCCAAGGCGCGGGCGACGGCCTGCGCCCGGTCCGCCCCATTGAGGGACGGCACCAGGGTGATGTTGTCCAGCACGCGGCGGTGAGGCAGCAAACCGGCGTTCTGCATGACGTAGCCAATGGAGCGGCGCAGGGCGACCGGGTTGCGGTCGTGAATGTCCTCGCCGTCCAGGCGCACCCGCCCGGAGGTGGGCTCGACCATCCGGTTGACTGTGCGCAGCAGAGTGGTTTTGCCGCAGCCCGAGGAGCCGAGTAGCACCGTGACCGAGCCGGCGGGCAAGGTCGCGGAGAAGGAATCGACCGCCGCGGGCGCGGCGGGACCGCGGCCTGCACGGGCGGAGGCTCCGTAGCGCTTGGTGACGTGGTCGAACTCGATCGTCACCGCCGCATGAGCGGCGCTTGTGGCGTTCTCAACTGCCATACGGCCGTCTCCTCTCACCCCGCTCGTCGGCGGCGCGGCCCAACCGTAACAACGCTTGGCGCATATGTCGATTCGATGTAATGTGATGTCGTGCTCGACCTCAAGATCCTGGGCTTCCTCGCCGAGGGCCCGCTTCATGGTTACGAGCTGCGCCGACGCATCATGGAACTGGATGGGCCGAGCAGCCGCCTGTCCGAAGGAACCCTCTACCCGGCCCTGGCCCGCCTGGAAAAGGCGGGACTGATCATTCGCACCACCGAGCCCGGGGCCCGGGGGCGTCCCCGCAAGCGCATCGACATCACCGCCGCGGGCCGTGAGCGCCTGCACGAGTTACTGCGGCACCCGAGCGAGACGGACATGTCGTCCATGCTGAACTTCCTGCATATCTTGGCCTTCTTGTCGCAGCTGCCCAACGCCGCCGAGCGGGAAGCAGTGCTGCGCCGTCGTCTGGAGATCCTGCGCGCTCCGGCACCGGCCTTCTTCTACGACGACGAAGCGCCCCACCGCGCAGCAACCGAGACCGACCCGTACCGACTCGGCATGATCCGCATCGCCGCCGCCTCCCGCCGGGCCGAGATCACCTGGCTCGAGGAAACGCTTGCCGTCGCACAGACGACCGCCGGTCACGCCCCCGACACATCTCACTGACCATCTGGGAGTAATCGCATGCACACTGCCCCCGCCGCCCACTCGACGTCCGCATCCGCCGCACCGGTGGAACCGCCCGCAACCATGCGCGCCGCGGTCCTCACCGCACCCGGGATCGAGAACCTGCGCGTGGTGGACGTTCCCGTCCCCCGGCCCGAGCCCGGCTGGGTGCGCATCAAGGTGATGGCCTTCGGCCTCAACCGCAGCGAGTACCACTCGGTCACCGGCCAGGCCGGCGGAATGAGCTACCCGCGCGTGCTGGGCATTGAGGCGTCCGGGGTGGTGGACCACGACCCCGACGGCGTCCTCGCCCCGGGCACGCAGGTGGTCACCATGATGGGCGGGATGGGCCGTGCCTTCGACGGCGGCTACGCGCAGTACGTCGTCGTGCCGCGCCAGCAGGTGATTCCCTTCCACTCCACCCTGCCCTGGGACGTGATCGGATCGGTGCCCGAGACGCTGCAAACCGCCTACGGATCGCTGACCACCGGGCTGGACTTGCAGCCGGGGCAGAGCCTGCTGGTGCGCGGCGGGACGTCGGCACTGGGACTGGCCACGGCGGCCCTCGCGGCTGATATGGGCTGCACGGTCTACGCCACCTCCCGCCGGGAGGCCGGACTGGAGCTGCTCGCCTCGCGGGGGGTGACGGCGCTGCGCGACAACGGGGCGGTGGCACAGCAGGTACGTCGGCGCATGCCCGAGGGCGTGGATGCGGTACTGGAGCTCGTGGGCGTGCCGACCCTGCGCGACTCGCTGCTGGCGACCGCCGTGCACGGGGTCGTGTGCTTCTCCGGGATGCTGTCGGACTCCTGGACCATCGCCGACTTCTATCCAATGGACTGGATTCCCAACGGGGTACGGCTGACAACCTACTCCGGGCAGGCCTCCGACCTGCCCGGCGACGAGCTGCAGCGGGTACTGGACCGGATCGAGGCCGGCGCACTGGATTTCCTGCCCGTTCACACCTACCCGCTTGAGGACATCGTCCAGGCGCAGCGGGACATGGCCGCCGGCGCGCGCACCGGCAAACTGGTCGGCCTGCCCTGGGACTGAAGCCAAATCGGGCAGCGAGCCCGGACGGCGATGGGAAATAACCACTTGCAATGGCAGGAGCACCGGGGCCGCTGCGCTCCCGCCAGAATCAATGCAGAAGACCCAGCGCCAGGGCGGCGACTGCGATCAACGGAAACGCGCCCTGCTTGAGCGCCGCAGTGCGGTGGGCCGGGGACTTAAGCGCGAGCACCAAAGCCGCAGCCAGCATGGAGGCGACGCCGTACAGGACCAACGCCGTGCCTGCAGTCCGCCATGCACCGGAGCCCAGGATCATGAGTGCGACGCCGATCAGGGCCTCCACCGCGAGGAACAGGTTGTAGAAGCCCTGGTTGTAGGCGTAGAAGGCGTGGGGCCGCGCCTCCTCGGGGGTTCCGCCGAAGGTCTTGCGGGCGAGTGGCCCTTCCCAGGCGATCGACTCCATCCAGAAGATGAGTACGTGCAGGGCGGCGGCGAAGACGGCGGCCACCAGGCCGATGATGAGAGCAATATTCACGAGCCGGAAGTGTAAGCCCGCACCGACGTCAGACTCGCCAACGGCGCAGCCAGCCGCATGACCTGTTAACAGTCGGCGATGGTCGTTGCACGGGCTCGCATGCGCTTCAGAATCCGGGGCGCTCAGCCACCTCATCGCTATAGTCGCCGGCAACAATCTCGACCCGGTTGCCCTCCGGGTCCAGTAGGACCGCCTCGTAGTAGCCGTCGCCGGTCTGGCGGGGACCGTCAATGACCGGGACCCCGGCGGCGCGGGCCCGCGCCGCTAGGTCGTCCACGCCCGCACGATCCGGCAGGGCAAAGGAGATATGGGCCCAGCCGAGCCGTTCTACGTCGGAGCGAGCGTCGACGTCGGGCCGGGACATGAGCTCCAGCCTGGCGCCCCGGCCATCGGAGACATGCGCGCCGTCGTCGAAGGTGATGATGTAGGTGCGTAGTCCGGTGCGAGGATTGTGGTACTGGCCGTTGGCACGTCCGCCGAACCAGTACAGGTAGAAGTCGCGGGCGGCCTCCAGGTCGGCAACCCAGATGGCGGTGTGGTCGATATGGGGCATGACGGTCCTTTCTGGATCCTCACCGGCGATGCCAGCGGTACATCGACTGTAACCAGTGTGGCAGACGACTCGTCCCCGGCGGACCAGACGGTGCCGCCGGGGACGATGTCTACTTCGATCGGTTCAGCGTCTTCAGGAGCGCAACGCCGATCACTCGTCCGCGGCGGACGGGTGGGTCATGTCGGCCGGAACCACCCAGGCGTCGAACTCGGCCTCGGTGACGAAGCCGAGCTCAAGGGCGGACTCGCGCAGGGACAGGCCCTTCTTGTGCGCGTTCTTGGCGATCTTGGAAGCCTTGTCATAGCCGATGTGGCGGTTGAGCGCGGTCACCTGCATGAGGTTGGAGTCCAGGTTGGCCTGGATCTTCTCCCGGTTGGGCTCGATGCCGTAGGCGCAGTGCTCGTCGAAGGAGACGCAGGTGTCACCCAGCAGCTGGATGGACTCCAGGACGCACCAAGCCATGACCGGCTTGAAGACGTTAAGTTGGAAGTTGCCCTGGCTTCCGGCGAAGCCGACGGTCGCGTCGTTGCCGAAGACCTTGGTGGCGACCATGGTCATGGCCTCGCACTGAGTGGGGTTGACCTTGCCGGGCATGATGGAGGAGCCGGGCTCGTTCTCGGGGATGATGAGCTCGCCGATACCGTTGCGGGGGCCGGAGGCGTACCAGCGCACGTCGTTGGCAATCTTCATGAGCGCGTCGGCCAGCACGCGCAGCGCCCCGGAGACGAGCACGAGTGCGTCGTGGGCGCCGAGCGCCGCGAAGAGATTGTCGGCCTGCTTGAACTCGATCCCGGTTTCTTCGCTGATCTTCTGCGCGGTCAGCTCACCGAACTTCGGGTGGGCGTTGAGGCCCGTGCCGACGGCGGTGCCGCCGATGGCGAGTTCGCGGGCGCGGGAGTCGGCGTAGCGGATGCCGTCCAGGGCGAAGTCGATCTGGGCGACCCAACCGGAGATGACCTGGCCCAGACGGATTGGGGTGGCGTCCTGCAGGTGGGTGCGGCCCACCATGACCACGTCGTCGAACTCCTTGGCCTTGGCGTCCAGGGTGTCGCGCAGCTGCTGCACGCGCGGGTACATGGCCGCGAGCTCGGTGACGACGGCGATGTGCATGGCCGTGGGGAAGGTGTCGTTGGAGGACTGGCCGCGGTTGACGTGGTCGTTGGGGTGGACCGGGGTCTTGGAGCCCATCTGACCACCGGCCAGCTCGATGGCGCGGTTGGAGATGACCTCGTTGGCGTTCATGTTGGACTGGGTGCCCGAACCGGTCTGGAAGACCACGAGTGGGAAGTGGGAGTCGAGCTTGCCGGAGATGACCTCGTCGCCCGCCTGAGCAATGAGGTCGGCGATGTCACGGGGCAGTTCTCCGAGCTCGGCGTTGGCCAGGGCGGCCGACTTCTTGAGTACACCGAGTGCCTTGATAAGCGGGTGGCTGAGGACGAAGGTTTCACGTCCGATGTCGAAGTTGGTCAGCGAACGCTGTGTCTGCGCCCCCCAGTAACGGTCGGAGGCAACCTCAACGGTGCCCATGGAGTCGGTCTCGGTACGCGTCGTCGCGCTGGTGGTTTCAGGTGCCATGGCCCAAGGCTAGCGGTTGTCCGTCGGACGCATGCGGGGACGGGTGTCCTATGTATGTACGAACCTGCGGGCAGCACGTTGCGCGGCGGACGCCCCGGCGCGGGTGGGGCGCGCTTCCCGGGCCGCGGCCCTACAGGGCGGCCAGTACCGCCTCAATGCCGGTGGCGAGGGTGCCGTGAGCGCCGGCCACCAGACGCACGACCTCGTCGGGATCGGTGGTCGTGGCGGCAAAGGACAGGTCAGACACGACGCTCATCCCGGCCACACGCACGCCCAGTTGCTGCAGAGCAATGGCCTCCAGGACCGTGGACATGCCCACACAATCAGCCCCCAATGCCGTCAGCATGCGGGACTCGGCCAGAGTCTGATACTCCGAGCCGCGCACCATGGCGTAGACGCCGCTGCGCTGCGTGCGCGCGCTCAGGACGGCGGCCAGTTCCGGATCCCACAGCTCACGCTGATCGACGAATACGGTGCCGGCGAAGGGTGAGGCGCCGGAGAGGTTGAGGTGGTCGGTGATCGTCATGACGTCGCCGATCTCCCAATCCCGTAGGCAGCCGTTGGCGTTGACCAGGACGGCGGCGCGCACGCCGGTGGCGGCGGCAGCCCGGGCCAGGGCGACGACGGCGCCGGGTCCACGCCCCTCGTACAGGTGAGTGCGCCCGTGGGCGACCAGGACGCGCAGACTGCGGGCAGGCGCCGTCTCGGGCTCGGCCTCGTCTTCCGGGCGGGCCGGGGAGGCCGGAAGACGGCGTTCGTAGGAGTCGAGTCGGTCGACATGCCCGGGGGCAATGGGGGCGGTGACGCCGGGCAGGTCGGACAAGTGCAGCGACGCCGTCGGCGTGCCCCACCCGTCCAGGGCGCCCTCGGCACCCGAACCGAGCACGACGAGCATGTCATGGTGGGCGGCGCCGGTACGGCGGGCGATCTGGTGGGCGGCTTCCAGGGCGGGGCCGGGCCCATCGGCACCGCCGGACTCGGCCAGGGCGGCGAGCACCTGTTGCGGGACGCCGTCGGGCCCCAAGGAGGCCTGTGGGTGGGACGTGGCGGGGCTCATGCGTCTGCCCCCGCCTGTTCCTGGGAGCGCACGCGACGCCGCCCCAGGAGGAGGTGCCCGAGCAGGCCGATGAGCAGCGCCGCCAGGACGCCGAGATTAGCGCCCGCCCAGGCTCCGTCGCGGCCTCCCAGCGGGCCGAGCAGGTAGCCCTGCCAGCTCAGCCAGGAGGCGGCGGAGTTGACGACCAGGCCCCAGCCGACTACGGCGCCGAGGAGGACCAGGGCGATCGCCTCGATGTTGACCGAGCCGTAGACGCCGTCGGGAGTGAACAGGGCGGCCTCGTCGTAGTCGCGTCGACGCAGGCATACCTCGGCGAGCATGACGCCCGCCCAGGCGGCGATGACCACGCCAAGAGTGGTAAGGAAGCCCTGGAAGGGACCGAGGAAGTTGTCCGCGCCGAAGATGACGGCGATCGTTCCGACCGTCATGATGGTCGCGTCGATGGCGGTGGCCACGGGCCGTTTCACGGGCACGCCGGTGGCCAGCAGCGACAGCCCCGAGGAGTACAGGTCCATGATGATGCCGCCGGCGAGTCCCAGGATCGCCACTATGGCGAAGGGGATGAGGAACCAGGTCGGCAGGATGGTGGTGAGTGCGCCAATGGGGTCGGAGTCGATGGCGGTGCCCAGTTCGGGGTCGGAGCCGACCAGCATGATTCCGGCGATGACGAGGATGACGACGGGCAGGGAGGAGCCGATGGTGGTCCAGGCGATGACGCCGGAGGTGGAGGCGCTGCGCGGCAGGTAGCGGGAGTAGTCGGCGGCGGCGTTGACCCAGCCCAGGCCGAAGCCGGTGGCGACCATGACCAGGGCTCCGATGAAGGCGGTGACCGGGCCGGCGGGGAGCGATGCGAGCGCGGCAAAGTCGATCTGCGGGGCGACCAGGATCAGGTAGATGACGGTGAGGATGCCTGTGGCCCAGGTGATCCAGGTCTGTACCCGCATAATGGTGTCGAAGCCGAGGATTCCGGCGCTGGCCGCCAGCAGCACGGTGAGCAGGAAGCCGACGATTTCGGCGCCGAGCTGGTTGTGCCAGCCCAGTGCTTGCAGCACCGTCGCGGAGGCGAGGCTCGCGGATACGCATAGCACGGTCTCCCAGCCGACGGTGAGTATCCAGGAGATTGCGGCGGACAGGCGGTTGCCGTGATAGCCGAAGGCGGCACGGGACAGGGCCAGGGTGGGGGCGCTGCCGCGCTTGCCGAGTACGGCGATGAAGCCGCACAGCAGGAAGGAGACGATGACGCCGACGACGCCGGCAATGACGGCCTGCGCGAAGGACAGCCCGAAGCCGAGTACCCATGCGCCCCAGGACAGTCCGAGCACCGAAATGTTGGCGGCGAACCAGGGCATGAACAGGTCGCGGGGGCGCCCCTTGCGCTCAGACTCGGCGATGACGTCGAGTCCGGCATTCTCAACCCGGGAGGCACTCGTCTCAACCGCTGAGGTGACGTCGGTGGGTGAGGTCGAAGCGGGCGCAGCGGGCGCGGAATAAGGGGCGTCTATCATGGCGGTCAACATACATCACAGACGGCGGCAGGCCCGCTCTCATGGCCTCCGAATGCCCTAGTGTCGTGTCGTCGGGTCCCACCGGACCGTCGCAAAAGGAACCAAGAGGAACGAAGCAGGCATGACGCTGACCCTCCAACGTGCCCAGGGCACTGATACGGAAGCGGCGTGGGAGGCCTACCAACGCATCATCACGCACCTGGCCCGCACGATCGACTACCCGCACTGGCACACCGAAGGTCACCCAACCGCCGAAGAGGTTCGCGCCTGGTGCGAGACCGGCGAGCTCTACCTTGCTCGCGACACCGGTGACGTCGCCGGCGTCATGGTCCTCAACCACCGGGCCGTCGAGGCCTACGCCCAGGTCTCCTGGAGCATTGACGCCCGGATGGACGAGGTACTTGTCATCCATGCCCTCGGCGTCACCCCCGACCACCTGGGACAGGGCACGGCTCGCTTCCTCGTCGAGGCCGCGATCGACGAGGCCCGCCGGCGAGGATGCCGGGCCGTGCGCCTGGACACCTACGCGGAGAACGTACCAGCACGATCCCTCTACGAGCGCTGCGGCTTCACCGACCTGGGCTGTCACCAGGTGCGCTACGAGGGCACCGACCTGACAGACTTCCACCTCTTCGAGTACGTGCTGCACACGCCCTGAGGCGGAGGCGGGCGCCGGCGAGGTGCCCATCGCGCTATGCTCGCCCGCCTGCTACACGGGTCCCTGCTCTTCGTCCCCTTAAGTCACGGCATTGAGGAACGCATCGACGGCGGCGTTGACGAAGGCGGGATCGTCGACGTTGGAGTTGTGCCCCGCGCCCTCGACCCAGGTGATAGGCACCCCGGTCTCGCTCGACCACTCCTCGTCGTAGGCCTTGACGAAACCCGCCGCGTCCCTCGTACCGCACACGATCATGAGCGGGCAGTCGATGCGGTACGGGCGGTTCTGCGCAACGGCGTCGGCAATCGCCCGGAAGCCCCCGCCGTACAGCGCGCAGAGCTCGCGCTTGGAGTAGCGCGCCAGCTGCTGGAGCATGTTGAGCCTTCCGTGCTCCGTGGTCGAGCAGTTCCCCGCGATCTGGCCGCGTAGGAAGCGCTCCGTCCCCCACAGCAGACACAGGCCCTCCATGTGGCGCAGGACGCCCAGGTGCCATCCCTTGTAATAGCGGCGCTGCATGGGCGAGGAGTCTATCGAGACGAACGCCCGCGCACTTCCGGGGTAACGGTCGATAAGGGCCTGCGCGACGTAGCCTCCGAGCGACTGACCAACGAGGATGGGACGCCGCACTCCACACGCCCCGAGAACCGTGTGGAGCGTCTGCGCCATGCCGTCAATCGACAAGGGGCGTCCCCACGGGCGAGAAAGGCCGTGGCCGGGCGCGTCCCAGACGACGAGGTTCCAGCGCATCGCGAAGTGGGCGAACTGCGGGTTGAACAGGGTGTGGTCGGCCGAGAGCCCCGGCAGGAGGACCATCCAACCGCGCCCGGGATCGGGTGAGGCGCTCGCCCAGTAGCGCAGCGCGCCGCCCTCGACGGCGAGCTCACGTGCGGTCATCCCGGCCGCAACCGCGGGCTCGACGCCGCCCGGGTAGGGCCCGCAGCAGAGGGAAAGCAGCTTGTCTGGAACGGTGCTCATCGCTGCACCTCCTCGGACGGGGCGACGCACTCGATGCGGGAAAACGATGAGGCTTGCCGCCAGTCACTACGCCGCATGAATTCGACGATTTTCCACCACGAGCGCGTTCCGACTGCGCAGAGCACGGAGATTGACATCCCGTGCAGGCGAGGAACGAGGTCCACATGGTTACTGGCCAGCCTGGTCTTGACGGCCTCGAGACCGCGGTAGCCCGCCACGGCCTCGGTTTTGATCTGCCGTGGCATTGGCCCGGGCGCGTCAACCCTTCTCACGGAAGAACCCGCCGACAGGCCGTGCACCGACGCGAGCACCTCTCCCGAGCCGATGTTCGAATCTCGCATGAACTTCCCCATCATGCTCTCTCCCGCGCCAGGGCAGCGCGCCAGCGCATGATGATCGTCCCGAAGTCGTGTTCTATCTCATCGACGTCGATGCGGCCCGCCCGATACCGCTGAGCCATATACCCCTCCGAGAGCAGGATGAAGTCGTCGTAAATATCCTCGGCGCTCACGCCGTCGCGCAGACCGGCGTCGCCCATGCGAGCAACCATCGCTGCTGCGTTCGACAGCGCCGCCTCGACGCGCACGCCGATGGCCGCCTTGACGTCCGGCTGCTCCTCGTAATAAGCCCGCGTCGCGAACGCAAAAAGCCGTGGGTGGGTGCGCATGACCCGACACTTCGCCGCAGTGGCGCGGCGGAGCAACTCGAACAGGTCGTCGGCCTCGACCACGTTGAAGACCTGAGTCGAGCGCGCAATCTCACCCAGGGCCGTCTCCCACAAGAAGAGGTAGAGCCCCAGCTTGTTGTCGAAGTAATGGAAGAGCAGGGACTTGGACACGCCTCCCGCAGCCGCTATCTCCGACATAGGGGCCTTGGCGTAGGGGTAACACGAGAACACCTCGAAACCCGCGTTGATCATCGCCCGTCGCCGTGCGGCGGGAAGCGAGTAAAAGCGTTCGTTCATAGCCAGCCACCCTTGTGTTGACCGAACCGGTTCATGCCGGTCCAACGTAAACCCGTTGACCGGGCGACGGAAGGGGTGACATGTCCGTACGACAGCCGACAGCGTCGTCAGGGGCGATCTCAAGCAACACGTTCACGCCGATAACCCGCTTACGTGCAGTATGTGCCCGGACAGCGGAAGGCCCCGGCACCTGCTGGTGCCGGGGCCTTGGGAGTGGTAGCGGGGGCAGGATTCGAACCTGCGACCTCCGGGTTATGAGCCCGGCGAGCTACCGAACTGCTCCACCCCGCGTCGTGGTTGGTACTTTAGTCCGCCGCCCGCCCGGGTCGCAAACTCCCGGAGCGTGCCCTTGCTCACCACGACGCTTCCGCTACTTCATGCTGCTCCCTGCTCAGCCCTGTGCATCGAGCTGCTGCTGAGCAGACACCGCCCGGTTGAGGGCATCGGTCAGGCGGTCCTGAGCGTCGCCGTAGGCGGACCAGTCGCCGTCCTGCATGGCCTTCTGCGCGTCGTCCATGGCGGTCTGCGCGTCGGATAGAGCGGTCTCAAGGTCGGCGGCCGGGTCCCCCGAGCCGGTTGCGGCGGTGCTTGGCTGCGTCGTCGCTTCCTGCGTCGGCTCGGCAGTAGCCTCCGGCGCCGGCGCGGCGGTGGACACAGTCTGGTCTGCGCCCTCCTCCGCTTCGGCCGAGGTGTCGTTCGCCGCTGCGGCATCGCCGTCGACGGCCTCCTCACCGGTGGTGGCGCCCGAGTCGCCGCCGAACACCTGGTCCAGCGCCTCGGAGAGCGTGTCGGCGAAGCCGACCTTGTCGCCGAAGGAGACCAGGACCTCACGCAGCAACGGATACTGCGTACCAGAGGACGCCTGTACGTAGACGGGCTGGACATACAGCAGCCCGCCGCCCACGGGCAGAGTCAACAGATTGCCGCGAATCACCTCAGAACCCTGCTGGGAGAGCAGGTTGAGCACTTGGGAGACGGTCGCGTTGGAGTTGAAGTTGTTCTGCACCTGGCCGGGTCCGGACACGTTGGATGAACGTGGCAACTCCAGCAGCCTCAGCTTGCCGTAGTCCGGGTTGCGGCCCCCGTTCTCGCCGCCCGCGGTCTCGGAGTCGACGGCGAGGAAACCGGTGAGCACGTTACGGTCCGTGTTACCACCGATGATGTAAACGCTGGACAGTGAGAACGTCGCCTCATCCTGATCCGGCATCTTCAGAGTCAGGTAGTAGGGGGCCTGGGCCTCCTCACCGGACTTGGTCGGGTCGTCGGGCACCTTCCAGAAGTCACCACCGGAGTAGAAGTCCTCCGGGTCGGTGACGTGGTAGTTGGCCAGCACGGTGCGCTGCACCTTGAACAGGTCCTCCGGGTAGCGCATGTGCGCCATGAGATCGGCGCTCATTTCGCTCATCGGGGTGACCGAGCCCGGGAAGACCGCCTTCCAGGCGGCGAGGATCGGGTCGTTCTCATCCCATTCGTACAGGGTCACCGAACCGTCATAGGCGTCGACGACGGCCTTGACCGAGTTGCGCACGTAGTTGGACTCCTCCGGGGCTCCCAGAAGCGCAGCACCGGAGGTGGCATCGCTCATGGAATCCTCGAGGGACTCGTGCTGGGAGTAGGGGTAGTTGTTCGTCGTGGTGTATCCGTCGAGAATCCACACCACCCGCTTGGGCGTGGAATCGTCGCCGTCGTCATCGACCACCGCCGGGTAGGGCGTGTCGTCGAGGGTGAGCCACGGCGCCACCTCGGCGACGCGGTCCGCGGGGTCGCGGTTGTACAGGATCTGTGATCCGCTGCGGACCTCCTGGGAGAACAGGATGTTCATCTCCTGGAAGCGCACGGCGTACAGCAGGCGGTTCCACGGGTTGGACACATCCGGCCCACCGTTGCCACTGAAGGTGGTGTTGACCTGCCCGGACGGCGCGGAGTCGTCGGGGTAGTCGAGCTCGCGCGGATTACCGCCGTCGTCGCCGCCCACGATGGAGTAGGACGGTGAAGCCTGGCCGAAGTAAATGCGCGGCTCGTACTCCCCCAGGTCGCCGACGGACGGGATACCGCCCTCCCAGAAGGAGGGGTAGCCGCCGGAAGCGACGGTGTTGCCGTAGGCGGTGACCACGCCGTAGCCGTGGGTGTAGACGGTGTGCTCGTTGATCCAGGTGCGCTGGCCGGCATCCAGCCCATCGAAGTTGAGCTCGCGCACCGCGATGACGGTGTCCCGGCTGGCGCCATCGATGTTGTACCGATCCACGTTCAGCGAGGAGGCGAAGGAGTAGTACTGCTTGTTCTGCTGGAGCTGGCGGAAGGTTGGGGAGACCAGGTTCGGGTCAAGCAGACGGATGGACGTCGTCGACTCGGCATCCTCCAGCAGCTGCCCCGCCTCCGCGGTGGTCTTCGCGTCGTAGTTGGTGGTTTCGACGTCGTCCAGGCCGTAGGCGGTCAGTGTGGCCTTGATGTTGCGGTCGATGTAGGCCGCTTCTTCGCGCTGAGCGTTGGGGTCGACGACGAACTTCTGTACGACGGCCGGGTAGGCGACCCCGATGAGCAGCGCGGAAACGATCATGACCGCGACGCCGGTAATCGGCAGCCTCCAAGAGCTGGTGCGCACCGAGAAGATGAACAGGAGCGCCACCACCACCGAGATCGCCGCCAGGATCGCGCTGGCCGGAATGGAGGCGTTGACGTCGGTATAGCCGGCTCCGTCGAACTTGGTGTTGGACGCGTACAGGGCCGAGTAGCGTCCCAGCCAGTAGGAGCCGCCGCGTAACAGGGCGAACAGGGCCAGGAACACCGTCAAGTGGACCCGGGCCGCGCGCGTGAAGTGGGGGGTGCGGGCCACCGAGATACCGCCGTACAGATAGTGGACGACGACGCTGCAGATGCCCGCGAACACCACGACGCGTGAGAGGTAGGACACCACGAGTTGCAGCACCGGCAGGATGAATACATAGAAGGAGACGTCCAGCCCGAACTGGGGGTCGGCGGTGCCGAAGGACTGGGAGTTGATCGCCAGCAAGACCTCACGCCAGTGCGGGGCGACTTCCCAGGCCGAGGCGAACAGGGCCAGAACCGCGGGCACAATCCAGGTCAGCTGCCGCTGCAGCGGTTCGATCGCCGACCGATACGATTCCAGGTTGCGGGCCGCCTCATCCCGCGGCATGCCGATCTCGCGGGCACGATAGGCCAGTTTCATGGCGGCGAAGACGGCGGCGAACATGATGAGGAAGCCGACCAGGAACATCCCGCCGCCCGCGATCCACTGGGTCCAGATGACCCGGGAGTAGCCCAACTGGTTGAACCACAGCACGTCGGTCCACGTGCGTGATAGGAAGGCAATGACGAAGGCGAGGGCCACCAGGATGGCGACCGTCAAGGCCAACGGCCCTGGCCGACGGCGGCCACCGGCACCGCCCTCCCGAGTGGGCGGGTGATTCGACCCGGAGCCTCCCCCGGGCCGTCGGCGCGCGCGAGCGCCTCCGGCCGACGCACCGGCACGTCTGCCTGCGCCGAGGTTGAACAGGGCCGAAGGGTCGAAGGCGGAGGCGCCCCGCGATTCGGCCTCCTCCGGCTCGGTAGCGTGCTCGTCGTCCTCATCCGGGGACGACGACGGCCTCACTGTACCGCCAGAGCTGCTGCGGACCGGATTATCGGATTGGAAGAAGCCGCCGCGGACGCGATCGTCGCGGCTTTCCGTCTCGGAGGAGTCGGCGGAGGCGGACTCGTCGTCGGACTTGTCGATGGGGTCGTCGTCGGGCCTGGTGCTCACGATCACGCTCCGTGTCGTTTCGTGTCATTCGCGTGTGCGCTGGTCGCGCACAGCGGCCGGCGCGGGTGGCGCCACCACGGCCCATCGTCGCACAGGTCACGTCAGGCTCACAAAACTCAGGCGGCTCACAGCCTCCACTCGGCCGCGCTCCAGTGGGGCGTGACTGGCATGATGCGGCCATGACTCAGGACACGGCCAACCCCTCCCCCGCCACGCCGCGCCACGCGGCCCTGACCCGCCTCGTGACGCAGCTCGAGGAGCATGTCTCCCGGGGCGGCTGGGATGCCCCGGTCGGCGTTTTCGCGCTGGTGCGCACCGCCGCCGCCCTGGAAGAGGACCCCGCGCTGGCGCGCATGCTCGATGCGGTGGCCCTTGCCGAGGCCCGCGCCGACGCCGAGGCACTGACCGCAATCGAGCAGGGAGACCTCCCGCCTGCCAACAGCCTCGAGGAGCTGCTGGCAGGCATCGTGTGGCCGGACGAGGTTGACGGCACCGCCGTGGCCACCGAGCGCATGGTGCTGCCTGCCGACGCGGAGCAGCGGGCTGCTGATATCGCCGATCCCGACGAGCGCGCCGCTTATCTGATGTCTCGCCCGGACCGGGATGACGTGCGCATCGTCGTCGGCGTGCTGCGCTCGGGCGAGTCCTGGTGCGCGGTGCGCTCCCGCTCCCACGATTCGGCCGATGCCGTTGCCACCGGCGCCGACCTCGTCCCCGGCCTGGTCGAGGCGCTGCGCCGCACTCTCCAGTAGTCCCGCCCGCAGCAACTTCGCCCGGTTTCGGCACGTTATTACTGCCGGTTTGGGCACGTTATTGGTGCCGGTTTCGGTGAGGGCGGGGGCTCAGGCGTCCGTCTGGCCGGTCTGTTCCCCGTCCCCGGGGGCGTCATCATCCCCGGAGGTGTCTGCATCGGTGGAGTCTGCCTCTTTGGCGCCGTCGGCGTAGCCGAGCGTGCCGTCCAACAACGAGGCCAGGTCGGCGTCCATCTCCGCGTCCAGGTCCTGTGCGGCCCGGCGCATGGTGAGGAAGTCGTCCGGGCTGGCAAGTTCGGCCGCCGTGGGCACCACATCGGGGTGTCGCCAAAAGGCGTCGCGCTCGGCGTCACCCAGCTCGGCGCCGAGCTGCTCCCACAGCCGGGCCGCCTCACGTACCCGCCGGGGCCGGAACTCCAGACCGATGAGCCGGGCAAAGACCTTCTCCGCCGGCCCGCCGTGAACCCGCCGGCGCCGAACCATCTCGCGCAGTGGCACCGCCAGCGGCAGGTGAGGTGCCAGGGCGCGGGCGGTGACCACTTCCACCCAGCCTTCGACGAGGGCCAGCAGGGTCTCGAGGTTCTCCAGGGCCTCCTTCTGGGCCGCCGTCTCCTGCGGAGCGAACATGCCCGATTCCAGGGCCGATCGAATCGCCTCGGGGTTGTTGGGGTCAACCTGCGAAACCGCCTCCTCGACAGCGTCAACGTCGATGACGATGCCGCGCGCATAGGCCTCCACCGCGGCCAACAGCTGGCTGCGCAGCCACGGCACGTGCGCGTACAGGCGGGCCGCCGCCGCTTCCCGGACGGCCAGGAAGAGCCTGACCTGCTCCGCATCCGCCTCCAGCTCCGTAGCGAAGGCGGTCACATTGGCGGGTACGAGCGCGGTGCCCGGCTCCCGTGTGAGCGGCAACCCGACGTCGGTGGCGGCGACTGCCTGCCCGGCAAGCTCGCCGATCGCCTGCCCCAGTTGCAGGCCGAAGGCGGTACCCGCCATGGAGCGCATGAGTTTGCCCAGCGCCCCCATCTGAGCGGCTGCGGCGTCGGACTCGGGCAGCTTGTTGATCTGGTGCTCCAGGGCGTCGGCCAGGGCGGTTGTGGCCGCGTCGGCGACCGGGGCGCACACGTCCTTCCACACCGGCAGGGTGCGCTCGACCCACTGGGAGCGCGTCCAGGCCTCTCGCGGCCCCGGGGCCGGCATGAAGTCGGTGGCCGCGTCCAGCCACAGGTCGGCCACGGTCAGGGCGTTGCGCGTCTGCTCGGCGTCCGCGGCGGTGATGACCGGGTCGCCGCCGGCGCTGGCGGTACGCAGCGCCAGTTCCTGCCCCGTCGTCCAGTTGACGGTGCCGCTCGCTGCCCCGGCGAACAGCTGCTGCAGCTGTGCCTGGATGCCGCTGAGCTGGGCCGGGGTCAGGCGGGACAGGTCGCCCATGCCGCTCATGCTGGCGAGCTGGTTCGGGTCGACGCCGGAGGCCCGCAGCGCCCCCACCGCGTCGGCAGCCGTCTGGGGGCCGAACATGGCGGCGAGCATCTGCTCGATCTCGTCGAAGGGGTCCTCGCTCATGGGTTCCTCTCGCTGGTTTCGACGCGTGTGCGCCGCGGTCCGGAGCGCACCGGGCGGCTTTGGGGAAACGCTCAGATCATGTCACCCATTCCTGGGTGCCAGCCATGTATACGGCTCACGAATCCCCGTCGGCCGCCAGGCGCCCTCCAGATGCTACGTGCGCGTTTCTCAGGAACAGCCGCCATGATGGAGCCGTGACGCAATGCCCTTCCGACGCCTCCGCCTCCCCCACCGCCGGCTCACCCGGGGCCGCGGACCGCTCCCGCCCGGATGTCGCCGTCCCCCAGGCCAAGGCCCCTGCGGCCCCCGCAGCGGCACCCGGCCGCAGGCGCATCCTGCGCGGGCGGCGCCGGGCGTGGATGCTCGCCGGCCTGGCGGTCGTCGTCGCCCTGGTCATCGCGGGGGCAACGGTGCCGATCAACAAGGTCATTCAGGCGCCCGGCCCCACCTGGAACGTGCTGTCCGACGGAAGCGACGGCACGGATGAGGACCTCATCACGGTCACGGGCACGCCGACCTACGACACCACCGGCGCCCTGCGCATGACCACCGTCTCGGTATCCGGCTGCCCGGGCTATCCCGTCACCTTCTTCATGCTGGTGGACGCCTGGCTCAGCAGCGACAAGACGATCCTCGACCGGGATCAGGTGTGTCCGGACGCGCTGACCGCCGAGCAGGTTGAGGAGGTCAATCAGGCGCAGATGACCAGCTCGCAGGACGCCGCCGTCGTCGCCGCGCTGATGGAGACCGGCGAGGCCAGCCGCATGATTCTCACTATCGAGGGCACTGCCGAGGAGCAGTCGGGCAACGGCGTCGAAACCGGCGACGTGTTGGAGTCCGTCACCACCCAGGCCGATGGAACCGTCACCATCACCTCCTACTCCCAGCTGCGTGAGCTCATGGCCACGATCACCCCGGGCACACCGGTCACCCTCGGGGTGGACCGGGACGGCACCGCGGTGGACGTGGAGCTGACCACCATCAGTCCCCAGGACGCCGACGGCGACGGCGAGCCGGATTCGGCCGGCTCGCTGCTCGGGCTGAGCCTGTCGGCCAGAGCCGACTCCAACATTGAGGCCTCCTTCAGCCTGTCCGACGTGGGCGGTCCCAGCGCGGGCACCATCTTCGCCCTGGGCATCGTTGATGAGATCACCCCGGGGGATCTCACCGGCGGGCAGGACATCGCCGGCACCGGCACCATTTCGATCGACGGCTCAGTCGGCGCGATCGGCGGAATCAGGCAGAAGATGGCGGGGGCCGAGCAGGACGGCTCCGATTACTTCCTCGCTCCGGCGGACAACTGCGGGGAGGTCGTGGGCAATGAACCCGCCGGCCTGGAGGTGTACGCAGTGAGCACACTGCACGAGGCCGTGGAAACGGTCAAGGCGATCGCCGCCGCCGACACCTCCGATCTCATGACCTGTGAGGCGGTGCTCGCGGCGAACTGACCCCGCCCGCGGGGTTCCGTGCTCCGTTGGGTTTTCCACAGGCCCGCACGTGGGGCTGGTGGCGGCGCGGGCACAGTGGGAGGCTGGCCGCGTCGCCGTCGGCGCAGGTGCACGAGGCGACGGAGAGGAGCAGCGATGCGCATCCGCGGCCAATCCCCGATTCTGTGGCGTGCCCCCGGCGAGAGCCAGATCGGTGCCGAGCCAGGGCATGCCCTGGTGTTGAGCGATCTGACCGGCGGCGAGCAGCTCCTGCTCGACCGCCTTCCCGCCGAGATCCGCCCCGACGACGTCTACCGCGCCGCCCGGTGGAGCAAGGTACCGCTCCAGCGGGCGCACACGATTATCCGGGGGCTGCGTGAGGCCGGCGTCATCGACACCGAGCCCGATCCCCCGGACAACGCCGACGAGGTCTACTGGGATCGCCTCGCCGTCAACGCACCCGACCGCGCCGCACTGCTGCACACAGGCAGCGTCGCCATCCTGGGCACCGGCGAGTTGGCCCGCAGCATTATCAGCCTGCTGGTCGAGGCCGGCATGGTCGCCATCCTGCCCGACGACGAGGCACTGGCGGACTGGACCGCGGGCCTATCGCCCCGGGTGAGCACGCGGGCGCCGCTGGACTATCACCCGGACGTGGTGGTCTCCCTGGATGGGCACGTCGTTGACCCGGTGCGTTCGCGGGACCTGGCACGGGCGGGGATGACCCACCTGCCGGTGGTGGTGCGGGAGGTGACTGTGCGGGTCGGGCCGCTGGTGACCGAGGAGTCGCCGGTATGCACCACCTGTCTGGACTTGTGGGAACGGGACGCGGACCCCTGTTGGCCGGCGCTGGCCACCCAGCTGCGGCTGCTGACGGCCCCCGTCATAGAGCGGCTGCTGCTGCATCAGGCGGCGGCGCTGACGGCCCGGGCCATCATTGACGTCGTCACCGGACGCGCACACCTGTGGGAGGGACGCAGTGTGGAATTGTCGGCCCTGGATGCGGTCGGTGTGGAACGGCGGTGGGTCCCTCACCCCGAATGCCTGTGCGCTCGCATCCGCGCCGCGGAGCACTCCGGCCAGGAGCCCGGACCGCGGCTCAGCGCGGCTGCGGGTCCGCCTGAGCGGTGAACTCACGCACGATGCGCAGCACCTCGGGGCCGTACTCCTTGAGCTTGACGGCGCCGATGCCCCGGATGAGGGACAGTTGCGGCAGGACGGTCGGTTTGACGATGGCGATCGAGCGCAGGGTGGCGTCGGCGAACACGGTGTAGGCGGGTTTTGAGGCGTCCTTGGCCACCTGGGTGCGCCAGGCGCGCAGCTGCTCGAACAGCGCCACCGTGGCCGGGTCGTTCTCGGCGGCGAAGTCGGCGGCCGCCTGCTTGGCCCGCTGGCGC
>NZ_JAWDJJ010000143.1:0-3469 GCF_032465695.1 Actinomyces sp. MRS3W | reverse complement strand
GGCGACGGTGAGCATTCCGATGAATCCGGCGGTCGAATCACTCAACGTGTCGGTTGCCGCCGGTGTGCTGCTGCACCGTCGCGCCTGGCGCAATCTCCAGGCGTAGACCCAGGCCAGGGAAGCGGAACGAGTTCCGGGCAGTCCCGCTCAGGCGCGGGTGGTACGCCGCACCTGGTCGAGCCAGGCCCGCCGGGCGGTGAGCGCCGCCTCCGCCTGTGCCTGCGCCTTGGCGTCACCGGAGTCCTTGGCCGCGGCCAGATCGGCCTCCAGCTCCGCGATGGAATCCTCCAGCTGGCTGGCCAGGCCCTGGGCGCGGGCCATGGTCTCGGGGTCGGTACGACGCCACTCGGCCTGCTCGGCGCGGCGCAGCGCTTCCTCCACCGCCCGCATGCGGGACTCCAACCGTCGCACCGCGTTGCGCGGCACTCGGCCGGCCTCGTCCCACGCCTCCTGGATGGGGCGCAGAGCCTTGCGTGCGGCCTTGGGGTCCTTAATCGGCAGCAGCGCCTCGGCCTTGGCGGCGAGTTCCTCCTTGACCTTGAGGTTGTCGGCGTACTGCGCCTCCGCGGCCTCGTCCTTGGCCCGGCGGGCGTCATAGAACACCTGCTGGGCGGCGTGGAACCGCTCCCACAAGGCGTCGTCCTCCTTGCGGGAGGCGCGTCCGGCCTTCTTCCACTCGGCCATGAGCTCCCGGTAGCGGGCGGACGTTGCCGCCCAGTCCGTGGAGGTGGACAGTTCCTCGGCGCGCTTGATGAGCGCCTCCTTGGCCGCCTTGACCTTCGTCTGCTTGGCGTCCAGCTCGCTGAAGTACTGCCGGCGATGACGATCGAAGGTGGTGCGGGCGTGGCTGAACCGCTTCCACAGGGCGTCCTCGCTGGGACGGTCCAAACGCGGTCCGCGCCGCTGCGCCTCCTTCCAGTTCTCCAGCAGGGTGCGCAGCTCGGCGCCGGACGCCTTCCACTGCGTGCGGGCCGGGTCCTGCGCGGCAACAGCCTCGGCGCGCTCCACGATCGCGGTGCGGTCCTTGAGCGCCTGCTCCTTGGCGGCGGCGCGTTCAGCGGCCACTGCCTGCCGTCGCTCCAGCGCCACCGACTTCAGCGCCGCGAAGCGGGCGCGCAGGGCCTCCAGGTCGCCGACGGCGGCCGGCTGCGTGAGCGACTCGTCCAGACTCTTGATGGTGGAGTCGATCTCGCGCACCGACAGGTGCGGCAGCCTGGCCGCGAACAGATCAACGGTTGAGCTGAGGTCCAGGTAGCGGCGCACGTAATAGGCCATGGCCTCGGCGATCGGCACACCCGGGAACTGTCCGACCTCGCGCTCGGTGTCGCCGTCCTGGACGTAGACCTTGCCCTCGCCGTCGACGCGCCCCCACTTGGCGGCGTCCATCGCCGCTTCGGGGTCAACCTGGGGCTCGGCCGGCGCGGCCTGAGGCTGCTCGCTGTCAGGCTGCGGGTCGGGCGCCTCGGCGTCGGGAGTCTCGACGTCGGGGGTTTGCTCCGCCTGGGGCTGGGGAGATTCTGGTGCCTGCTGGTTGTCCGACTGAGGTGTCGGCGTTTCGGACTGCTCGGCGTTGGGCGCCGCAGGCGGGGTCTGGCTAGCAGCCTGCCCGGTTTCCGCCTCGGTCGGGATCTGCGTGGCCTCGGCCGTGGGCTGCGTCTGCTCGGTCATTGCGCTCCTTCAAGGATCTGACGGGGTGGCAGCGGGTAGTCCGCTCCGTTCCGTTCACGTCCGGCACTCGGCCGGACAACGACGCGCCGCCGGAAGGCGGCATTCGGGGTCGAGCCTACCCGCAGGCCCGGCCGGGCGGTACCGCCGCGGCAATGATCCACGAGCGAACAGCCAGGCTCGGGAGGGCTGGTTACCATGCCGTCATGCTCATTGAACGCACCCTCGCCGCCATCTTCGGAGCCAATTGCTACGTCCTGGCCGCCGAACCAGGCGGTCCCGCCCTGGTGGTGGACCCGGGCGCCGGCGCCGCCCGCGGGGCCATGTCCCTGTTGCGCTCGAACAATCTCCGCCTGGGCGCGATCCTGCTCACTCACGGGCACGCCGACCACGTGTGGGATGCCCAGCGGCTCATTGATGCAGCCGTCACCGAGGGACGCATCCTCCGCGGGCCGGACGGGGACGCCACCTCTGTTCCCGTCTACATTCCCCAGCCGGACCTCTACCGCATTGACGACCCCGATACCACCACCGGTATCACCGCCGACGGCATGACCTTCGCGGACATGGCCGACACCCAGTGGCTGCGCCCGGCGGATGTGCGCCCGTTCCCGCAGGCCGGCTTCAGCAGCGCCGTCGAGCTGGTGCCGGGCGTGGCCTTGCAGGCGGTCCCCGCCCCCGGACATACGGAGGGCTCCACCATGTTCTTCCTCAACGCCCACCTGGGAGACAATCAGCTGCTCTTCGAGGCGGAGGTCCTCGACGATCCCACCGACATCCAGGAGGCCGACTACCTGATCGCCCTGGCCGGCGACGTCCTGTTCAAGGGGTCGGTGGGCCGCACCGACCTGCCCGGTGGCGACCAGTACCAGATGTGGGCGACGCTGCGCTTCCTCGCCAGCGCCGTCGATCCGGCCACGGTGCTGCTGCCCGGTCACGGCGCCACCACCACCATGGCCCACGAGCACCGTGGTAACCCCTACCTGGCCGAGGCCAAGGTCCGGGGCGGTGATCGGGAAGGCTGAGACGTCTGCGAAGTCGGTACCAGCGCCGTGCCACAATGACGCCCATGGCTCCAGCACAGGTTCGACAGGCCCTCTCCTCCCTCTCCGGTTTTCCCGAGTGGCTCCCCGCCGCTCGCGTTATTGAGCAGTCCTTTGTGGACGCACTGCGCCGTACCTTCGAACTGCACGGATTCTGCGGAATCGAGACCCGCGCCGTGGAGCCCCTGTCCGAACTGACCCGCAAGGGCGAAACCAGCAAGGAGGTCTACCTCCTCTCCCGCCTGCAGGCCGATCCGGACGATGCCGAACAGACCGACCCGGCCAAGCAGCTCGGACTCCACTTCGACCTCACCGTCCCCTTCGCCCGGTACGTGCTGGACAACGCCGGCACCCTCCACTTCCCCTTCAAGCGTTACCAGATCCAGAAGGTCTGGCGCGGCGAGCGCCCGCAGGAGGGCCGCTTCCGCGAGTTCATCCAGGCGGATATCGATATTGTGGGCGACGGCACCCTGCCGCTCTACCACGACGTCGAGATGCCGCTGGTCATGCACGAGGCCCTGTCCGCCCTGCCTATTCCCGCGGTCACCATCCACGTCTCCAACCGCAAGGTGGCTCAAGGGTTCTACCAGTCGCTGGGTGTCGCCGACGCCGACCTCGCCGAGGTGCTGCGCGTGGTCGACAAGCTCGACAAGATCGGTGAGGAGAAGGTCGCCCAGGAGCTCATCGATTCCGTGGGCCTGACCCCCGAGCAGGCCCGGGCGGCGCTGCGGCTGGCCACCATCGTCACCGCCGATCCCGAG
>NZ_JAWDJJ010000142.1:0-9049 GCF_032465695.1 Actinomyces sp. MRS3W | reverse complement strand
GTCGGCGCCCTCGGGGTCACGCGCCTGCGGTCCGGCATCGTGCCGGTTGCGGCCCAGAGAGAACAGTGAAGGCGTCATATTTCCTCACGATATCCGCCCGGACCCGCCTCGTGGCGCCGACGCACCGGACGCGCGCGCAACTGCCCTTTTGAGTCCACGCCCCGCCCCGATCCAGGCGCGGACGGTAGTCCAAGCAACCCCGCGAAGCCCCGCCTTCGACCGGGCATCGCGGGCCTGCACACGTGCCCCCGGCGCGATTCGAACGCGCGACACCCGCTTTAGGAGAGCGGTGCTCTATCCCCTGAGCTACGAGGGCTGAACAGGGACGCGTGCGATCCTACCCGATGATGGGCAGGCGCCAACCACGGCAGGGACCGCACGGCAGCCACCAGCAGAATGGTGAGCTCCCGTGCGGCCGCTGCCCCGGATGAATCAGGCACGCCCCCAAGGGGTCGTCTGGTTGCGGCCCACGTGGGCGTCGTCGTCACGGGCACGCGCGGGAACCACCATGACGGGGCAAGAGGCGTGCGACAGGACTCCCTGGCTGACGGAGCCGAGCAGCAGCCCGGAGAATCCGCCGCGTCCGCGGGAGCCGACCACGACCAGATCAACCGCGGTGGAGAACTCGGCCATGAGCTCTGCGGCATTCCCATCCAGGGCGTGCCGCCGCACGACGACGTCGGGGTGGCCCTCGACCGCTTCGGCGATGGCCCGGTCTAGCCCGGTACGCACATCGGTGAGGACCTGTTCGCGATCGACGGCGGCCGGCAGCCAGGCGAGCGCGCCCGCACCGGAAGCCATAGGCACGGCGGCAATGGCGGTCAGTTCGGCGCCCCAGGCCTCGGCTTCGCGCACCGCCCACCGCAGCGCCTTGCGGGCAGAGTCGGAGCCGTCGACGCCGACGACGATGCGCTTGACCGGCGTGAAGGCGGAGCCTTCGGTGTGACGCGGGACCACAACAGCGGGGCAGTGGCTGTGTGCGGGCAACGCCGAAGAAACGGTGCCGAGGAGACGGTCGGCGAAGCCACCGCCGCCGCGGGTGCCGACGACGGCTAGAGTGGCATCTTCGGACAGATCGACGAGGACCCCGGCGGGGTCGCCGGTTTCCAGCGAGCTGGTCACGGTCACGCCCCTGCCCTGAGCGCGGGAGACAGCTTCGTTGACGACTGCTTCGGCGCCGGCGCGTACGGCGGAGTCATCCAAGGCGGCGTAGCCGCCGTCAAGCGACGCCGTGGTGAAGGAGGGAAGGGAGTAGGCACACAAGATGTGAACGCGCCAGCCGTTGCATGCGGCGCGGTCAACCGCCCAGTCCACCGCCTCCAGGGATTCGGGTGAGCCGTCAACTCCGACGAGGACGACCTTGTCTTCGGCCATGGGTTGTGCCCCTTTCTTCGAGTGCCGGGTGCTCGACCACAACCATTTTGCCCCTTAGACCGACGTGTTCCAAAACACGTTGGCGAGATGGAATGTGGGGGCGGCCAACCGGTCGGCTGGCCGCCCCCACATCATCGGGCGTGAAAAGCCTGGAATCAGCTCACGCGGACGTACTGCGGTGAGCCATAGACGGCGCGGTAAGACACGCCGACGCTCTCGTTGCCGGCGTCGATCATCATGCCGCTTCCGGCGTAGATGCCGACGTGGCCACCGTAGTAGACGATGTCGCCGGGCTGGGCCTCGGCGGCGGACACGATGGTGCCGGAAGCACCCTGTGCGTAAGAGGTACGCGGCAGCGAGATACCTGCCTGGGAGTAGACGTACTGGACCAACCCGGAGCAGTCAAAGCCGCCGTTGGACGGGGAGTTCGAGCCGTAGACATAGGCCATGCCCGTGTACTGCAGGGCGATGGAGACGATCGAGGAACCCGACGGGTTGGTGGCCGCGGTGTTCGCGGTCGCGGCGGTCGTGGTGTCGGTAGCCTCCGTGGTGGTCTCTACCGCGGTGGTGTCATTGGCGGCGAGCGCGTCGGCTACCTCCTCCACCTCGGGCTCTTCCTCAACGACCGGTGCTTCAGCGGTCGGGGAGTCCACGGTCTCAACGTCGCTGGGGACGGAGACGGACTCGGCAACCTGAACGGCTTCGTTGGTGGAAACCGCGGTGCGTGCCTGGGCGGCGAGTGCACCCACCCCCTGGGTCTCCAAGGATCCCGCGGACTGTGCAGCCTCGGTGGTGTTCGCGGCCGAGGCGCCGGAGGCGATCATGCCCAGGGCGAGACCTGAGGATGCGGCGACAGCGAAACCACGGCGAGCCACGGGAGCAACGGAAGTCATCGGGGTCAACGGACGAGCAGCCTTGCGGTGCCGAGCCGAGGTGCGTGTTGTCATGTAGTGGTTCTCCTCTGAGATGCCGACGAGGTGAGCTGTCGGGTTCGGACTGGAGATGCCCGGCCCGCGTACCGCGGGCTTCACCCCAAGGCCCCGAACTAGCGCCGGAGCCGCGTTTGGTTCCCCCGTTCCTGCCTGAGGTGGGATCTGCCTGAGCGTGAGCGGCAGGATTAGGCCTCACTCTCAGCACTGCGGGCACGTAGCTCCCGCAACGGTGGACACGTTACCCGATGTCCACCGGCGCCGTCACGACCAGATTACACACACCGCCGTGACAAGACGCACATGCCGGTTGCTGCGGCTTTACCTGGCACAGAGACGCCCCGCCTGGCGCACAGTCGCCCCGCTTCACGGGGGGGGCGCCAAGCGGGGCGACTACTGATCGCGCGATCAGTACACGCGTAGGTAGGTAGCGCCGGAATAGACAGCCTGATAGGACACGCCCGTCCCCGGGGAAGCATCGACCATCATGCCGTCGCCCGCGTACAGGCCGACGTGGCCAGACCACCACACGATGTCACCGGGCTGGGCCTCGGCGGCGGAAATCTGTGTGCCGATAGCGCGGATCTGGCTGGACTGGTGCGGGATGGAAATGCCGTACTGGGCGTAGACGTAGGACACCAGGCCCGAGCAGTCAAATGCGGAGGGGCCGCTGGCGCCCCACACGTAGGGGGTGCCGACGTACTGCATCGCCAGAGCAACCATGCCGGCCCCGGTGGAGGTGGCGGTCGTCGTCGTGTCCGAGGTGGACTCGGTGGTCGTAGTCGCCGCGATTTCGTCCGTCACCTCATCCGCGGCAGCTTCCGCGGTGGTGTCGGCTTCAGGCTCGGGCTCGACCGGCGCCTCGGCGGTAGCGGTTGCCACCTCGACGACGTCGGCGCCCCACTCGGCGGCGGCACCGGTTGAGATGGCCGCGTTGGTGGTGACGACCTCACGCGCGTCGGTAGCGAGCGCGGCAACCCCGGCCTCGTTGAGCGCACCGGCCGATTCGGCGATCTTGGTGTCCTCGCCGGCAGCGCTGGCACCAGAAGCGATCATGGTCAGGGCGAGTCCGGAGGAAGCAGCAACAGCGAATCCACGGCGGGCAGCGGGGGCGACGTCCGACAGCGGGGTCAGCGGACGAGCGGCCTTGCGATGGCGGGCCTTGACAGTGGAAGTCAATGAATTCTCCTGAAGAGCCGACGGGGTTAGCTGTCGGGTTCGGGCGGGAGGCGCCCGGCCCGCACATGGCGGGCTTCACCCCAAGGCCGCGCCTTACATGAGCGCGGCCGGAGAAGTGGTTCCCCCGGGTCTGCTGGCGATGATCGTGGATCGGAAGGAGACGACCCGCACCAGCAGACTTGAGCTCTGCGCGTCGCTCCGCAACCAGTAGCTCCGGTTGCAGCCCTACGGTAATTGAATCGCTTCGGCGATGGGTACTTCTCCCCGCCTCCGCGCCTGTGGAATCCCCCACGCCAGGGTCTCGCGGAGGCAGTCGACCGCGCGGTGCACGCAGCATGCGACGCCGTCGGCCACGTGAGCACGACGGCGTCGGCAACGGCAACTGCGCCGCGAAAAAGAGCCTGTCGGCGCTTTCAGCGCTTGAGGAACAGGTGTCGAGTGAGAGCGCTGGGCAGGAGCACCGACGCCACCGCGTCGTCGTCCGTGCGGGTGACCCGAATGCCGCCAAGCGTGGAACTGAGCCGGACGGGCGTGCCCGACCGGATGCCGGCGTCCTCGAACCGGCCGATGACGTCGGGGTCGGCCTGAATGGGCTCCCCCACGCGCGATACGGCAGCATCGGAGCGACCGTCACGGACCAGCCGTTCGGCGCTGATTTCATCGGCCGCGGGGTTCGGGTGCACCGTGCCCCGATCTGGAACCCGGTTGCCGAAGGGGTCGCAGCTCACGTCGTCGAGAATCTCAGCGAGCCGATCCTCAACCTGCTCGCTCATGACGTGCTCCCACCGGCAGGCCTCATCGTGAACGAGCCTGCGGTCCAGGCCGATGACGTCCAGAAGCAGCCTTTCAGCAAGTCGGTGTTTGCGAATAACCTCCGTGGCGCGACGACGGCCCTCTTCCGTGAGCTGCAAAGAGCGGTCGTCAGCAACCCAGATGAGCCCACTGCGCTCCATGCGGGAGACCGTCTGGGAGACTGTCGGCCCCGAGTGCCCCAAGCGCTCCACGATCCTCGCGCGCAGCGGAAGTACGCCATCTTCCTCAAGTTCGTACACGGACTTGAGATACATCTCGGTAGTGTCGATGAGCCCACTCATCTGGTGCCTCCTCCGATGGCCGTTGCCATACTGCGGCACGGCTGTCCGCGCCTGGGGCGCGGCGCATGCCGACCTGCGCTACCAGGATATCCACGTCTGACCCGTCACAGTTGACTCGCCCTGGCTCAGGCCGGGGATGAATCGGGGGCTTCCCCCTCACCGCGGTCGGCAGCCGCGTCGTCGTCCCCGTCATCCGATGCTGCTGGCGCCGCGGCGGCGGGATCGGCCGAGCCGACCACTCCGGCGCGCTCACGCGGGCCGATCGTGGATAAGAAGGGGCGAGTCGAGGAGTAGGCGAAGTCAATGTGCCAGTGACGACGCGCCCAGATGCCGGCGACGATGGCGGCGAGCACCGCCGCCAGGCCGCCCGCGAAAATGGACAGGCGCGGCCCCCACTGGTCCGAGACCCACCCCATGATGGGGGCGCCGATCGGGGTGGTGCCCAGGAAGAACATCATGTAGATGCTCATGACGCGCCCGCGCATGGTCGGTTCCGTGTTCAGTTGCACCGTCTGATTGGCGCTGGTGAGGACGGTGAGCACGGCCAGACCCACCGGGATGGTGGAGGCGGCAAACCATTGGTAGGTCGGCGCGAAAGCCATGAGGATGGTGAACACCCCCAGGAAAAACGAGGCGACCACGAGGGTGCGCACCCGGGGGGACTTGCGTCGCGCCGCCCACAGGGCACCGGTCAGGGAGCCGATGGCGAAGATCGAGGAGACGGTGCCGTAAGCATCCGACTCCATATCGAAGGCGGAACGCACCATGGCCGCCATGGTCACCTGGAAATTGAGGGTGAACATGGAGACGATGGAGATCACCGCGATGATGACGATGATGTCGGTGCGGTGACGAATGTAGGCCAGGCCCTCACGCAGCTGCCCCTTGGCGCGCTCGGCACGGGGGACGTCGTAGAGCTCGGTGCGACGCATGGCGGCCAGCGCCAGAGCCGGGAAAAGGAAGGTCAGGGCGTTGACGAGGAAGACCCATCCGGGCCCCACCCAGGCAATGACCAGGCCGCTGGCCGCGGGGCCGAGGAGCCGAGCGGCGTTGAACGATGCGGAGTTCAGGCCTACCGCGTTGGCCAGATTCTCCGTGGGGACCATACGGGCGACGAAGATCTGGCGGGCCGGAGAGTCATAGGCGGCCGCGACTCCCGTGGCGAACGCGGCCAGGTATACGTGCCAGAGCGCGGCATGGCCGGCGAGCACGTCGACGGCGAGCGCCAGGGAAACCACGCCCATGGCGGACTGGGTGAGGATGAGGAACTTACGTTGGTCAACACGGTCCGCGATGAGGCCCGCATGGGCACTCAGCAGCAAGGCGGGCAGGAACTGGAGCGCCGTCGTAATGCCGGTTGCGGAGGCGGAGTCGTCGGTGAGAATGCGCAGCACCAACCAGTCCTGGGCCACGCGCTGCATCCAGGTGCCGGTGTTGGCGACGAGCGCGGCGAAGAACCAGATCCGGTAGTTGTGGAACTTGAGTGACTCGAAGGTGCTACTCACGGCGGGGGGACGGCTCCAATTTCATGATGCGACGACGGGCGCGCCGACTAGGATGCGCGCTTTTTTGAGATCGGTTAATTGTACGTCTGTACACCGCCAATGAACGGGGGCGACGACGTGACCGTGGCCGCGTCGTCGCCCCCAGGACCAGCCGAGACGGAGGCCGGACCGTATGAGTCGTCAGCTGATACCGAGGATCGCCTTGATCGGCGTGAGCGTGAAGTAGATGACGAACAGCACAGAGGCGACCCACATGAGCGGGTGAATGTCCTTGACCTTGCCACGCGCGATCTGGATGACGAGGTAAGAGACGAAGCCCGCGCCGATCCCGTTGGTGATCGAGTAGGAGAACGGCATCATGATGATGGTGATGAAGGCGGGCAGGGCGATGTCCGGGGACTTCCAGTTGATGTCCGTCACCTGAGTCATCATGAGGAAGCCGACGACGACGAGCGCCGGGGTAGCCGCCTCATAGGGCACCATCGAAACCACCGGGGCGATGAACATGCTCGCCAGGAACAGCACGCCGGTGACGATGGAGGCCAGGCCGGTGCGCGCCCCCTCGCCGACGCCCGCGGCAGATTCAATGTAGGAAGTGTTGGAGGAGACGCCGCCGGCGCCGCCGGCAATCGCGCCCAGGGAGTCGACGACGAGAATCTCGCGGGTTCGCGGCGGGTTGCCGTCCTTGTCGAGCAGTTTGCCTTCAGCGCCGATGGCGACCATCGTGCCCATGGTGTCGAAGAAGTCGGCGAGCATGAGGGAGAAGACGAGCAGGACGACGGAGACGACGCCGACCTTCTCGATGCTGCCCAGAAGGCTGAACTGCCCCAGCGTCGCTAGGCTCGGCAGCTCGATGGGAGCACCGTCCAGGGACGGGATGGACAGGGACCAGCCGGTGGGGTTGGTCTCCTCGTCGAAGGCGCCAAGGTGGGCGAAGGCCTCGATGACCGCCGCCAGGATGGTGGAGGCAACAATGCCGATGAGGATTGAGCCCTTCACCTTGCGCACGTGCAGCACGAGGATGAGGAACAGGCCGAACAGGAAGACCAGGACCGGCCAGCCCTGCAGCGAGCCGCCCAGGCCGAGCTCAAGCGGCGTGCCCCCGGCGCGTACGACTTTGGCGTCCACAAGGCCGATCAGCGCGATGAACAGGCCGATGCCCACCGAGATCGCGGTCTTGATATCCGGCGGAACCGCCTTGAAGACGGCCTCACGGAAGCCGGTGAGGACGAGGATGAGAATGATGATTCCCTCGATGACGACCAGGCCCATGGCGTCGGCGTAGGTCATGCCGTTCATGCCGACGAGGGTGTAGGCGATCATGGCGTTGATGCCCAGCCCCGCCGCCAGAGCCATGGGGTAGTTGGCGATCAGGCCCATGAGGATCGTCATGACGCCCGCGACGAAGGCGGTGCCGGCGGCAATCTGCTCGGAGGTGCCCAAGGGGGCGATTCCCTCGTGGGGCGTGGACAGAACGAGCGGGTTGAGAACGAGGATGTAGGCCATCGTGAAGAAGGTGACGAGGCCCCCGCGAACCTCGCGTCCCACCGTTGAGCCGCGCTCGGTGATGTGGAAGAAGCGGTCGATGGCGCTGAGAGAGTCCGTCTGTTTGACAGACGTGGGAGTTGGGGTAGGTGTACTCACGGTGCCTGATTCTCCCAGACCAGATCGCGGGAGACGAAACATGCCGTTGACAAGGCCCGCCCCGCCGGCCGCAGTCATATCGGCCGGTTTCGGCACGTCATTAGTGCCGGTCTCGGCATGTTATAAGTGCCGGTTTCGACACGTTACAAGTGCCGGTTTCGGTGAAGGGGCGGCGGCGGTTAGGAGGTCGCTTTGCGGGTGGGGAGCATGGCCTCCAACTCGGCCAGGGCGGAGGCCGCATCCTGGTGCGTCTCAGAGCTGTGATGTCCCCGTTCGACGGCGAGGCCGGCCACCGCGTCGCGGGCGGAAGCGGCGCGCTGTGAGGCGAGGTCCCCCGCCGCGTCGGACGGCTCGGACGGTTGAGCAGCCCCGGCCGACGGCGTCGAGTCCGCCGCCTGGTCTGACGGGCCTGTGGCGGGTGCCTGCGTCTTGGCGGCGCTCTTCCTGGTGCGCCGTTTGGCCGAGGCCCGCTTGGTGGTGCTCCGGCCATCGGCGTCCGGCACAGCGTGCTCGGCGGCGCCCGCCGTCTCCTGAGTCTCCTTGACGTCCGCAGCGTCGGTCGAATCCTGAGCCGCATCCTCCGACTGCGTCTGCGCACGTACCTCGTCGCGACGGCGTCCCTGACGCAGATCCTTCCCGTCGGTGGCCAGCGGCTCCATCGCAGATTCATCCAGGCGCGACGGCATGACGGGCCATTCCGGTCCCTGATCGGGCAGGTCGGTTTCAGAGTGGGCCCCGCACCCGTGGTCGAGAGAGACAACACGTCCGTCGTCGGGCGCCCACTCGTTGGCGCAGACGCCGAAGGTCCGGCGCAGCCGACCGGCCATAGGCACCAGGAAGCCGCAGGTGGAGCAGGTGGCGTGTGCCTTGCGCACGCCGTCGGCGTCGGGGCCATGATCGCCGTCGTACCAGCGCTGGGCGGCGCGCCGATAGCCCTCCGCGGAGAGCACCCGGGCACGGCCGAGGTCGAGCTCGTCCAGGGCGACGGTGTCCCCCTCCTCGCCGGTGGCCTCCCAACCCGGTTCGAGGCGCTCGTCGGTTTCCCGTTTCGGAAGCCGGTCGGAGCGGGTGGCGTCGCCCGGGCGCAGGCGGTCCGCCCAGGGCACCCAGGCGGGGGCGAGCAGCGCGTCCTCCCCGGGCAGCAGCTCCATCTCGCAGATGGTGGCGGTGCGGCCGCGCGGCGGGCGGGCCATGGTCACGGCCCAGCGCCAGCCGCGGTAGCCGGTGAGGTTGCATTCGAATAGGTGAGTGATCAGGCGCTTGTCCAGTTGCCGGGAGGCGGTGTACTGCCCCACCGAGAGCGGCTCGGTGATCTCTCCCAGAG
>NZ_JAWDJJ010000141.1:0-961 GCF_032465695.1 Actinomyces sp. MRS3W | reverse complement strand
GCCGCGACCGCCTCCAGGGCGAAGCGACGGCGGCCCGCATCCGTCCCGCCGTAGGCGTCGGTGCGGGTGTTGGACAGCGGCGAGAGGAACTGGTGGATCAAGTAGCCGTGGGCACCGTGCAGCTCGACGACGTCGTAGCCGGCCTCAACAGCGCGGCGGGCGGCAGCTGCGAAGGCCTGCACCGTGTGCGCGACGGCGTCGGCGTCCAATGCGCGGGGTACCGCGTGGTCGGGGTAGGCGATCGCGCTGGGCGCCACCAGATCCCAACCGGGCAGGGTGGTGGAACGGGCCGCATCCACATCGGGCCGCCACGGGGGCGTGCCGGCCTTGCGCCCGCCGTGGCCGAGCTGCACGCCGGCAAGAGCCCCGCCGGCGTGAATGGCTTCGACGATGCGGCGGTGACCGGCGATCTGGGCGTCGTCCCACAGGCCGAGGTCGTTGGGGGACAGGCGTCCCTCCGGGGTGACGGCGCTGGCTTCGACGATGATTGTGCCGAAGCCGCCCTGGGCGCGGCTGCCGTAGTGAACCACGTGCCAGTCGGTGGCGATGCCGTCTTCGGCGTCGACGGAGTACATGCACATGGGTGGGAGCCAGAGGCGGTTGCGGGCCGTGAGGGCGCGCATGGTGAGGGGCTGAAGCAGGTGTCGGTGTGCCATGGCGTCACGCTACGCGCGCTGGTGTCCTGCGGCTAGGGCTCGTGTGAACGGATACGCGGGCTGGGCGTAGGCAGGTGTGCGGGTTGGGCGTGGGCCGGGTGTGAGCCGTATGCGCGGGCCGGGGGCGCGGCGTGAAGCGAGCTCGGTACGTCATTTGTGCCGGTCTCGGTACGTCATTAGTGCCGGTTTCGGCATGTTATTAGTGCCGGTTTCGGTGAAGGGGTGCGGTCTGGATCACGGTGTCACGGGGGAGCGGGGCTCGCTAGCCTGGATGCACCATGACTAGCGCGACCCTTGCCCCCTCC
>NZ_JAWDJJ010000140.1:0-1325 GCF_032465695.1 Actinomyces sp. MRS3W | reverse complement strand
ACCCCGACGGCGAGCACCGCCGCGATGAGGAACCAGGCCAGCACCAGGGCGTTGCGACGTATCTGGATGCTGCGTCGACGGGGCCGCCGGGAACTCCCGGCCCGGCCGGTCGGCGGACGGTGACCGGGAGTGATGGCCGCCTTGTTTTGCACGCCTCCAACCGTAATAAAATGGCCCGGTCCTCGACTATCGACTAGCCCACACCAGGAGGAAGCCCGTGAGCGAGACCCCCAAACTCATCCCCATCCAGGAGACCCACTCCAGCACCTGCGGCTGCGGCGAGGCATCCGACGAGCGCCTAACCCTGGATGTGCGCCCCATCCCCCACCGCCTGCGCCACCCGGCCGTGCTGGGAGCGGTCTCCTCCTTGGGTGTGGGCGAGGGCTTCGACCTGGTCGCCCCGCACGTGCCCACGCCGCTGCTCAACCAGATTGATCAGCTGCCGATGACGGTCAAGCACACGCTGCTTGAGGCCGAGGACGGCTTCGCGCGCGTGGAGATCATCAGGGTCGCCTGAGTACCATCGCCCCATGAGTGTGCAGGCCGTCGCCGCCCGGCCCGCAGCGGCCCCCACTGTGCTGGTGGACCGCTTCGGGCGCACTGTGCGCGACCTGCGGCTGTCGGTGACGGACCGCTGTAATCTGCGCTGCACCTACTGCATGCCGGCGCAGGGCCTGGAGTGGCTGCCCAGCCCGCAGCTGCTGTCCGTTGCCGAGATCGCGAGGCTGGCGCGTGTGGCAGTGGAGCGGCTGGGCGTGGAGCGGATCCGCCTGACGGGCGGGGAACCGCTCATGCGCCGGGATCTGGAGGAGATCGTCGCCCAGGTATCCACGCTGCGCACCCGCCGCACCGGCGCCAAGCCGGATATTGGCCTGACCACCAACGCCCTGGGGCTGGACAAGCGAGCCGCCGGGCTGCGGACGGCGGGTCTGGACCGCGTCAACATCTCCATCGACACGCTCGACGCGCACGAGTATGCGCGCCTGACGCGCCGCGACCGGCTGGAGGATGTGCTGCGCGGCATCGCGGGGGCGCAGGCCGCAGGGTTGGCCCCCATCAAGGTCAACGCCGTGGCCGTGCCTGGCACCCTCGGCGAGGGCACGGCGCGGCTGCTGGCCGAGTGCCTGCGCCGTGGGTGGCAGTTGCGCTTCATCGAGCACATGCCGCTGGGGCCGCGCGGCTCCTGGCGGGCGAGCGACGTCGTCGGCGCGGAGCAGGTGCTGGCGGCGCTGCGCCAAGCGGGTTTCGTTCTTAGCCCCGTGGGTCGCCCAGACCGGCGCCCCGCCGCACTGTGGCAGGTGATGGCGGGGACGGATCCCGACGGC
>NZ_JAWDJJ010000139.1:0-21923 GCF_032465695.1 Actinomyces sp. MRS3W | reverse complement strand
GTGCGCATCGTCGTCGAGGACGCCGATGACGCGGAGGAAATCGCCGCCTGGCGCAACACCATTGCTGCCCTGCAAGCCGCGGGTTGCCTGGTGGTCGTGCAATTGTGCGATTCTGCCTACCTCGCCGACTTCGACACAGAAACCTGGGACGCCCGCGTGCGCCTCTTTCTCGCGACCTTCCCTGAAGCCGACGCGTGGGAAATCGGCAACGAGCTGGGCGGGTCCTGGGCTGGGGAGGACGCCGTGGACAAGACCCTGCGCGCCGCTCGGGCTGTGCGCAGCAACCCGGCAACCAAGGCGGCCACCACCCTGCTCACCCTCTACTACCAACTGGGGCAGGACGATGCCGCGCACTCCCTATTCACGTGGGCGCAGCACGAACTGGATGAGGCGCTCCGCGAGCTCACCGATGTCATCGGGTTGTCCGTCTATCCGCAGTGGCATCCGTTGGGGGCGGCCGCTGACCGGGTACTGACAACCCTGGCCTCTACCTTTCCCGGAAAGCTCCTTGCTCTGACCGAACTCGGATACGGCGCGGACGACCTCAATGACGGTCCCTGGTGGTTCGGCTCCGAAACCGACATGGAGTCCGGCCGCACCGCTGTGGCCACCCACCTGACCAGCGTCGCCCTGGGGCGCCCGCAGGCGTGGGGAGCCCCGTTTTGGTGGTACTACCTCGAAGACGAAGCACCGGGCGCCCCCGGCGGACCGGTCTCGCCCGCCCTCGCGCAGGCGGCTGCGACGCGGTAGCCGCCTCCCTGGGCGCCGCGAGGACTGGCGGCATCGGTTGTGTATGCTGGCACCACCACACCATCCAGAGCGGCCGAGAGACCTGGCTCGTCGACGCCGCAGCAACCACGCCCCGGATACACCGGTGGCGCAGTGCTCCAGCCAGGACCGATGGAAGGAAACCCCATGAGTACCCAGATCCGTACCACCCACGTCGGCTCTCTGCCCCGCACCGATGCGCTCCTGGCGGCCAATGCCGCTCACGCGGCCGGGACACTTGACGACGCTGCGCTCGCGGACGTCGTCGCCACCGAGACCGACACCGTCGTCGCCCGTCAGGCCGAGCTCGGCCTCACGATCGTCAACGACGGCGAATACGGCCACGCCATGACCGAGAAGGTCGACTACGGCGCCTGGTGGTCCTACTCCTTCAGCCGCTTCAGCGGCCTGGAGCTGCTCGACCAGTTGCCCGAGCGCAAGCCCACCCCGGCCGGCAAGCTCGAGCTGGACGCCATGACCGACCGCCGCGACTGGGTCGCCTACGCCGACGCCTACTCCGACCCCACCTCCGGCATCCATCTCGCCACTCGGCGCCCCTGGGTGTTCCCGGTGGTGACCGGCGAGATCCGCTACACCGGGCAGGAGGTGGTCGCCCGCGATATTGCCGCCCTCAAGCGCGGCCTGGAGCGGACCGGCAAGCCGCTGAGCGAAGGCTTCGTGGCCTCCATCAGCCCCGCCGCCGCCGCACGGGTCGGCAACTACTACTACGCCGACGATGAGGCCGCCGTGTGGGCGTGGGCCGACGCTCTGCGCGAGGAGTACCAGGCCATCACCGATGCCGGGCTCACCGTCCAAATCGACGCCCCCGACCTGGCCGAGTCCTGGGACCAGTTCACTACCGAGCCGTCCTTGGAGGACTACCGCCGCTTCTCCGCGGTGCGCATTGAAGCTCTCAACCACGCCCTGGAGGGCATTGACCCCGATCGGGTCCGCTACCACGTGTGCTGGGGCTCCTGGCACGGGCCGCACTCCACCGACCTCGGCTTTGACAAGATCGTTGACCTCGCCCTGTCCGTCAACGCCAATGGGCTGAGCTTCGAGGCCGCCAACGTCCGTCACGAGCACGAGTGGAAGATCTGGCGGGACACCGCTCTGCCCGACGGCAAGTACCTGATCCCGGGCGTTGTCTCCCACGCCACCAATGTCCTCGAACATCCCGAGTTGGTGGCGGACCGTATCGAGCGTTTCGCCTCGCTGGTGGGGCCCGAGCGGGTGGTGGCTTCCACCGACTGCGGTCTGGGCGGCCGCGTCCACTCCCACATCGCCTGGGCCAAACTGGGCTCCCTCGTCGAGGGCGCTCGGCTGGCTTCCGCTCGTTTCTAAGCCCCCTGTCGGCGAGCGAGCCCGAGGCTGCGCTCGAAGAGAGGCTTCTCATCGCGGTGGCGGGACCGCCCGTCATCGCCGCGGGCAACCCACTCACCCCCAGCGGATTGATTCCACGGGGGCGAGTGGGTTGTTCCGTGCTGCCGCCGACGGCGAACATCAAGGCGTCAAGACATCAGTAGACTCTTGCGCCGTGACCGTTCTTCCACTGCGGCCCGATCTGGCCGGCTGCGAACCCTATGGCGCTCCCGAGCTGGACGTGCCCGTACGTCTCAACGTCAACGAGAACCCCTATCCACCCAGCCCCGCTGTCGTTTCGGACATTGCTCAGGCGGTCGCCCGGGCGGCGGCGGGTCTCAACCGCTACCCGGATCGCGATTTTCCCGAGCTGCGTGCGGCCCTGGCCGACTACCTCGCCGTCGAGTCCGGTGTGCGCCTCAGCTGGGAGCAGATATGGGCGGCCAACGGCTCCAACGAGGTCATGCTGCACGTGCTGCAGGCCTTCGGCGGGCCGGAACGTACCTGCCTGTCCTTCACCCCCACCTACTCCATGTACCCCGAGTACGCCCGCGACACCCTGACGCGGTACGTCACCTGCCCCCGCCGGGATGACTTCACGCTCGACGTGGACGCAGTGACCGAGGCGATCAAGCGCGAGCGCCCCGCCGTCATCATCCTCGCCAGCCCCAACAACCCCACCGGCACGGCGCTCCCGCTCGACGACGTCGTGGCCATCCTTGAAGCCGCCCGGGAATGCGGCCCCGCTGGGGTCGCCGGCACCGACGGGACTCGGGACACGCACTGCGTCGTGGTCATTGATGAGGCCTACGGGGAGTTCCGCCGCCCCGGCGTGCCCAGCGCGCTGGAGCTGCTGGGACGCACCGACGCCTCCGGAGGCGCGCGCTACCCGCATCTGGCCATTGCCCGCACCATGAGCAAGGCCTTCGGCATGGCGGGCCTGCGACTCGGCTATCTGGCCGCCTCGCAGGAGCTGGTTGACATGCTCCGCATTGTGCGTCTGCCCTATCACCTGTCCGCCGTCACCCAGGCCACCGCCCTGGCCGCGTTGTCCCACCGCGACGAGCTCATGAGCCAGGTGGCCTCGCTGCGCGCCGAACGGGACGGCCTGGTGGACTGGCTGCGCCAACAGGGCTGGACGGCCTACGATTCCGACGCCAACTTCGTCCTGTTTGGCCCGTTCGCCGATCGCGAGGCGGTCTGGCAGGGCCTCCTCGACCGTGGTGTGCTCATTCGCGTCGTCGGCCCGGACGGGTATCTTCGGGTATGCGTCGGCACCCCCGCAGAGATGGAGCGTTTCCGCAACGCCCTCATCGCCGTCACCAAGGAAGACCACGTATGAATCGCACCGCCCGCATCGAACGCACCACCAGCGAGTCCTCCGTCATCGTTGAACTCGACCTGGACGGCACTGGCAGGACCGATATCTCCACGACGGTCCCCTTCTACGACCACATGCTCACCGCCCTGGGAAAGCACTCCCTCATCGACTTAACCGTGCGCGCCTCCGGCGACACCGACATCGACGTCCACCACACGGTGGAGGACACCGCCATCTGCATCGGCGAGGCCCTGAGGCAGGCGCTGGGCGACAAACGCGGCATCCGGCGTTTCGGCGACGCCCTCGTGCCCCTCGACGAGGCCCTGGCGCAGGCCGTCGTCGATGTCTCGGGCCGCCCCTACCTCATGCACGACGGCGAGTCCGAGGCCTTCATCCATCACCTCATCGGTGGGCATTTCACCGGCTCCATGGTGCGGCATGCCTTCGAGGCGATCGCCTATCACGCCGGTATCTGCCTGCACGTGCGCGTCCTGTCCGGGCGCGACCCCCACCACATCGCCGAGGCCGAGTTCAAGGCCCTGGCCCGTGCGCTGCGGGCCGCCGTGGAGCCCGACCCCCGCGTGGACGGCATCCCCTCAACCAAAGGTGCCCTGTGATGCATGACGACCACTCCACCGGCCCGGCCGGACGCCCCGACGACGACTCCGACATCGATGCCGAGTTCGCCGCCATGATGGAGGGCATCGAGCTGCCCTCCGAGCCGGAGGACGACGACGGCGGACCGGTGTCGCTCAACGACGTCCCCCACAACATTTACGGCGCACCCGGCTCCGCCGACGACGACGGCCTCACCCCCGAGCAGCTTGCCGAGGTCGAGGCCCTGGCCGCCGCGCTCGGTGCCGGCGAGAGTGCCGACGAAAGCGACGTTGCCACCCACCCCAAGGCCGTCAAGATTGCCGTGGTGCTCACCCCACTGGCGAGTGCCGACGCCCTGGCCTCCTTGTGCGCGGCAAGCGGGTTGGACTGCACGGTGGTGCCCGCCCGCTCCGGGGCCGTAGCCGTCAAGGAATTCGTGTCCGCACACGCCGAATGGGACATCGCCGAACTCCTCGGCGGCGTGGATAGCGAGCCCGCCGAGGCGGCCGAACTCGCCGGGGCACTCTCACGCCTCAGCCGGGCCGGAGTGGTGCTGATGACCGCTGATCTCGCCACCGACGTCGGCATTGACTCCGGTCTGTCGGGCACCATCACCGCCCGCCGCTATTACAACGGCGAGGCGGCGGAGGAGACCAGCGCCGGGCTGCTGCTGGCCTCGGCGGACCAGGAGATTGAGGACATTCTCCTGGGCGTGGTCCGCGCGGAGGATGTCCACGGCGCAATCAAGACCAGCGAGGTGAAGCCGGGGCGGATGATGCGCTGGCTGGGCCGCAGCATGCGCGGACGCCTGCGCCCCGACGACAAGTGAGCGCGTCGTCCCCAAAGCGCTAACAGGGGGATGTGCCCGATGCCGTCGGCATCGGGCACATCCCCCTGGCACTCATGTGGTCAAGAGCTTGCGCTCCGCTCGGTCCATCACCGCGCTGGGGCCGCAGCCGGCAGAGCCGCAGTTCGCGCGGGACCGTGCATGATGACGGCTGCGCGGACAACGAGGCCCACCGCGACGATGCCGCAGACCACGGCTGGCGCGGTGACCTCCTGCCAGTACGAGCTCAAGACGTTTGGGGTGTGGAGCGTTGTCTGAAGGGTGTACAGGGCACCTGCGGCGAAGCCCAGCGCCACGAGGAGAATAACGACACCCGCGAGCAGCGCGTTGCGCCTGTGCACGGCGTCGAGGAGGATCTCAGAGGCGGCGATGGCCACCATGCTCAGAGCGAGAGCGATGGCGAGCGTCCACGTCACGGCTGAGAATGGGTTGAGCTGATGCGTGAACCTGTACCCGGCGTAGAGGTCGAGTGCAACGAACACGATGAGGGAGATGACGGGTCCGACGACCTTGCGAGTCCTCATGTCTTACCTCGGTTCTGTCTCTGTCAGTACATGTTGGGAGGGCTGCACGTGTATTTCGTGCAGCATTTCGATGCTTTCCCTGCGAGCGACGTTGCTATGCAGAGTATCTGAGCAGGTGTCGGGAGGACGCCACAGGCCGTTTCAAGCCACCCGGGAGCAATGCCCTTGAGACATGAGAGGCTGTAGTTCGTGCAGCGGTGAACCAGGCCTGAGGGGCAGGCGCCGTTTGTCGTCGCGCTGAGGCTGGCGGTGGATCCCTCCTCCGCGAAAGAAGGCGGATTCTCGTATGCGACTGATTCTGCGCTCTCGGTGAGGACGAGAACCGTGTCGGAAGATTCGTCGTCTTGCTCGACGGAGACGTCGATGAAGGGGAGTGCTTGCGTGTCCCCGGTGCTCTTGTCTCTATCGAAGCCACCGATGAGGTATCCATCGCTGTCGTTTTGCACGACGAGAACTCGGTCGAAAGTAGTGTATTCCGCCACTACACCAGCCAGCACATCTTCCTCATTGAGCAGGTTAGGGTCGTAGGCGGCAGTCGTGCCAGTCTCTGTCTGATCCTGCACAAGGGTGTAGTCCAATTCGGAGACTGCCTCGTCTAAACCTCCCTTGTCAAGAGTACTCACCGAGTAAGCGGACGTGTCGCAGGGACTCGAGGTGACGGTCTGGGATGGGGCGTCAATCGGCGCACCTATACCGGCGAGGGCAATGCTCGCGGATAGGAAGATGGCTGATGGGGGGGCAATGCTAGGGACAATCATGACTACTCCTCGTGGTCGATGGATGCAGGGTTCCTAGGCGGCTCCATGCTAACACTGAGAGTGTGAGTTCCACAACAGGTGTGCTTGTCTGCGCTACGGCTGCGGGTGTGCCCCTGAGACACGGATGCCGAGCCTCTCAACGCCCCGGTAGTCTGTGGACATGACCAGCAAGCGCGTTGTTGTCCTGTCCTACGGAAGCGGAAACGTGCGTTCAGCTGTGCGCGCCCTTGAGCGCGTCGGGGCGCGCGTGGAGCTGACCGCGGATCCGACCGCCGTGGAGAATGCGGATGGTCTGGTCGTCCCCGGGGTCGGTGCCTTCGCCGCCGTCATGGAGCAGCTGCGCCGCGTCGATGCGCCCCGGCTCATCGACCGCCGCCTGGCCGGGGGCCGGCCGGTGCTTGGCATATGCGTGGGCATGCAGGTCATGTTCGCGGCCTCGACCGAACACACCGAATCCGGGAGCGAACCAGTACCCGGCCTGGGGCAGTGGCCCGGCATTGTCTCCAAGCTGGAGGCCGACGTCGTCCCCCATATGGGCTGGAGCCAGGTGCGTCCTGCCGCTGACACGGTGCTTTTCGACGGGCTGTACGACGACGCCGGCTCCGAGCGCTTCTACTTCGTGCACTCCTACGCCGCCAAGACCGACCCCGCCGACCTGCTCACGGCCGGTCCGACCCGCCTGCCGCGCGCCACCTGGGCCACACACGGCGAGGACTTCGTGGCCGCCGTCGAGAACGGGGCGCTGAGCGCCACCCAGTTCCACCCGGAGAAATCCGGCGACGCCGGCGCGCAACTTCTGCGCAACTGGCTCACCACCCTCTGAACCGGCGCGTTTCCACGCCCGCCCCAACCCGTCACCCAAGGAGGTCGACCATGCTCACCCTTCTCCCGGCCGTTGACGTCGCCTACGGCAAGGCCGTCCGCTTGCTGCGAGGCGAAGCCGGAAGCGAAACCGACTACGGCAGCCCCGTCGACGCCGCCCGCGACTGGGCGGCGGCCGGAGCCGAGTGGATCCACCTGGTCGACCTTGATGCGGCCTTCGGGCGTGGCACCAACGCCCCGCTGCTCGCCCGCATCGTCGGCGAGGTCGAGGTCAAGGTCGAGCTGTCTGGCGGCATTCGGGACGACGAGTCCTTGGGGCGGGCCCTGGCCGCAGGAGCCGCCCGCGTCAACCTCGGCACGGCCGCTCTGGAGGACCCCGACTGGACCGAACGCGTCATCGCCGAGCACGGCGACAAGATCGCTGTCGGGCTGGACGTGCGCGGCACCACGCTGGCCGCCCGCGGGTGGACCAAGGAGGGCGGGAACCTGTGGGAGACGCTCGACCGTCTCAACGCCGTCGGCTGCGCCCGCTACGTGGTCACCGATGTGACCAAGGACGGCACGCTCATGGGGCCCAATATTGAGCTGCTGCGCGAGGTGTGCGCCCGCACCAGCGCCCCGGTCGTCGCCTCCGGCGGCATCGCCCAACTGGAGGACCTGCGCGCACTCGCCCGCCTGGAGCCGGACGGGCTCGAGGGCGCGATCGTCGGCAAGGCGCTGTACAACGGCAACTTCACCCTCCAGGAGGCCCTGGCCGCATGCCGCGACGAGGACCTCTCCGCGGGGGCGCGGTAACCATGGCCGACACTGCCCACGGCCCGGCCGCGGACGGGACCACCCCGGCGCTGCCCGAAGACCTACAGGTGGCGGCCGCCATGGCCGCCCGCAGTCGGCTGGAGCGCCTGCTCGCCGCCCCCACACCCTTCGCTCACGACGACGGCTCGGCCGATCCCACGGTCACCGCCGCCCTGAACGCCGAGGGCCTGGCGCGCCACGAGTACCTCGACCAGCTCCTGGCTGCGCTGTCGGCGAGCCGGCTCATTGTGCCGGTGGCCGCTCACTCGATCGGCGAACCCGCGCGACTACAACTGGGAGAGACCGCCCCGGCCGCCCATGAGCCGCACACCAACGACGCCGCCGAGGACGCCGTGGACCTCGCCGTCAGGCTCGCCGACGGCCACCTGGCCCTGCCGGTGTTCACCTCGGCGGCCGCTGCCGCAGCCTGGCGCGACGACGTGCGACCGGTACCGGTTTCGCCGCAGCGCGCCGCCCAAGTCGCCTGCATGAGCACGGACCAGCTGTGGGTGCTCGACCCGGGAACCCGCGATCTGCGTTTGCCGCGTCCCGCCGTGGTCGCGCTGGCCGGGGGAGAGGACTGGATCCCCTCCTGGCGCAATGAGCCGGTGCAGACGGAGGTCGCCGCGCAACTCGGCGCCGTCGACGGCGTCACCGGGGTCGCCTTCGCGCCGGGGGAGAGCGCCGAGCTGCGCATCTTTATCCGCGTGGATGCTTCCGCCGGCACGCCGGCCGTTGCCGCGACCCTGGAGGCCTGCCAGTACGTCATGGTCAACCCGGCCTGGGGGGAGCTCATCGACACCGTCGAGCTGTGCCCCGTGCCCGGCTGACACGCGTGGGCGGATTCACGTCCTCCTCGACGACGGCGTGGGGATGCGGCCCGCACAAGCTGCTATGCTTCAGCACTGACCGGCCGGAGTTCCTGCTCCGGCACGCAAGCGGAGAAATCCCACCTGGGTCCCCAGCGGGGGCCGGGTCATGCCGAGGCAACACGACTCGGCGGCGGCGGCGTGCTCACGTCGTCGTCGGGCTCATAGGAGCACATGAAAGGCCTTCGCGCGCGGATGCGGCGAAGGCCTTCTTCGTTGCGGCGGTCACCACTGCCAAGAGTGAGGAACAGTCATCAGCGAGCCCCGTATCAACGAACGGATCCGCGTCCCCGAGGTGCGGCTTGTCGGACCCAGCGGTGAGCAGGTCGGCATTGTCCGGGTGGAGGACGCGCTCCGCCTGGCCGAAGAGGCAGGCCTCGACCTCGTAGAGGTCGCCCCCGACGCACGCCCCCCGGTGTGCCGGCTCATGGACTACGGCAAGTTCAAGTACGAGTCGGCCATGAAGGCACGCGACGCCCGGCGCAACCAGGCCAACACCCAGCTCAAGGAAATCCAGTTCCGCCCCAAGATCGACGAGCACGACTACGCCACCAAGATGGGGCACGTCGAGCGCTTCCTCAAGGGCGGCGACAAGGTCAAGTGCATCGTCCGCTTCCGCGGACGCGAGCAGTCCCGCCCGGAGCTGGGCATCAGGCTGCTGCAGCGCGTGGCCGAAGAGGTTGCCGAACTGGGCAACATCGAGTCGCACCCGCGTCAGGACGGCCGCAACATGGTCATGGTTCTGGCCCCCACCCGCAAAAAGGCGGAGGTCAAGTCGGACCAGCGGCGGCGTCGTGAGGCCGCCCGCGCCACTCGCCGGGCCGAGAAGCAGGCCGCCAAGGCGGCTCGCGAGGCCAAGGCGGAGGCGAAGACCACCGAGACGGCAGGTGAGGGTGCACACAGTACCGACGCCTGAGCAGTAGACCCGTTAGCCGCGGGTATGCGATCAGACCCAGCCCCGTCCACGGATGGGGTCCGCAGCCCCTGGCCCCACCCGGCGCCAGGGACCGAGAAGAGGAAATAACTATGCCGAAGAACAAGACGCACTCCGGTGCTAAGAAGCGCTTCCGGGTGACCGGAAGCGGCAAGCTCATGCGCGAGCGGGCCGGCAAGCGCCACCTGCTGGAGGTCAAGTCCTCCCGCCGCAAGCGCAGGCTGTCGAAGGACCAGGTGGTGTCCAAGGCTGACGCCCGCCAGGTCAAGAGGCTGCTCGGTCGCTGACCGCCCCACAACACAACAAGGAGTCATCACATGGCACGTGTGAAGCGGGCTGTTAACGCCCAGAAGAAGCGTCGTACCGTCCTCGACCGCGCCTCCGGTTACCGCGGGCAGCGCTCCCGCCTGTACCGCAAGGCTAAGGAGCAGGTCACCCACTCCGGCGTGTACGCCTTCCGCGACCGCCGCGCCCGTAAGGGCGACTTCCGCCGTCTGTGGATCCAGCGCATTAACGCTGCGGCCCGCGCCGAGGGCATGACCTACAACCGGTTCATGCAGGGACTGGGTCTGGCCGGCGTGGAGATCGACCGCCGCATGCTCGCCGAGCTGGCCGTCAACGAGCCCGCCGCCTTCAAGGCGCTGGTCGAGACCGCCCGCAAGGCCCTGCCCGCGGACGTCAACGCCCCCAAGGCCTGAGTCTGACGCGTCGGCAGGCGCGTGACCTGCCGCCATACGTGAGTCGGCCCCCTCATCGAGTTACCGCATGGGACTCGAATGAGGGGGCCGACTTCTTCATGCCGGTAACCTGCGTGCATGAACGCAACCGGGATCCTGGACAACCCCGCGGCTACCCGCATTACCCGCGTAGCTGGGCTTTCCCGGCGCGCTGCCCGCACCAAGCACCGCCGCTTCATCGTCGAGGGACCGCAGGGGGTGCGTGAGGCGGTGCGGTGCGCACCCGAGCACGTCATCGACCTGTACCTCACCCCGGAGGCGGCCCGGAACTACTCGGATATTGCCGACGCCGCTGCGGCCGCTGAGCTGTACACCCACCTGGTGACGCCTGCGGTCATGCGGGCCATGAGCGAAGACGCCCAGGGCATTGTCGCCGTCGTCGGCGCAGCGGCGGTCGCCGCGCCGGCCGCCGGACTGGGGGAGGCGCTGCAGGGCGCTCGGCTGGTTGCTGTACTTACCGAGACTCAGGACCCCGGCAACGCCGGCACCATCATCCGTGCTGCGGACGCCGCCGGCGCCGACGCCGTCGTGCTGGTCAAGGGCAGCGTCGACCCAACGAACCCGAAGGTCGTGCGCTCCACCGCCGGTTCGCTGTTCCACCTGCCCGTGCTCGCCGGCGTCTCCCTGGAGGAGACGCTGGACGCGCTCAGACACGCGGGCATCGCCGTGCTCGCCGCCGATGGGCACGGCGAGGTCGACCTGTTCGGAGCCGAGGCGGCCCTGGCCGCGCCGTCGGCCTGGCTGCTCGGCAACGAGGCCCGCGGCTTGAGCGCCGACGTGCTGGCGCAGGCCGACACCGTGGTGTCCATCCCCATCTTCGGGCGAGCCGAGTCCCTCAACGTCGCCTCCGCCGCCGCCCTCTGCCTGTACGCCAGCGCGCGGGCGCAGCATGCGCATGCATGATTGTCTGCCAGCGGTGGGTGCTTATGAGTTTGGTGGTCCGACACGTTTCTTGAGCCAGTTGAGCACGCTGACCCGCCAGCGGCGGCTGCCCTGCTCCTGCCACTCGACGGCATCGCGCACCTGCCGGTTCGATTCGGCGGCGTCCACGACTCTGCTCCATTCGGACTCGGACAGCGTTCCTGCCAACGCCAGCGCAGCGGCGCACTGTCTGGTTTCCTTGAAGCTGTTGGAATGCTTAAGGGCGCTCAATAGTCCAGCGACTAATTGATCCCGTGTGTTTTTCTGACCGGCGAGCCACTGGAGTACCTGCTCCGCGATGGAGTCCGCCTGCTCCGGGTGCTCGGGGAGCAGAGCCTGGTTACGAGCAAGGAAGCCTGCGGGGACCTCGGTCTCGGCGTACTGGATCCACAGAATCGGCACATGGCGGCCGAGCGCCCAACCGACCTCCTGCTGACACCATGGCCGGGTCGAGTACCCCTTCGTGCCCACGGAGATGAGCGCCGCGCTGGCCTCCAGCTGGGTCCGGATGGTCTGTTCCCAGTCGGCACCGGGACGGATCGAGTGCTGGGCCATGACGGCGTCGACGTGCATCGTGGACAGAGCGCCGTGCAGTTCCGTGGCAGCGGCCGTTCCCTCGGGGTCCTCGTTGTAGCTGAGGAAGACCTTCATCTCAGTCATCGCCTTCTCCGCAGCTTGAGTGATGGGTTGTGGGGAGGCTTTGCGAGCTGGAGGCGCTGAGCCCGCGCACAATCAGGCCTGCCAGTTCTGAGGCCCGTTGAGTGGTGGCCAGGCGTCTCAGGTCGGCGTCGTCGAGGCCCGTCAGGGCAGGGTCGAATCCGTCGCGGATCTCCTCGACTGCGTCCCGGTATGCGGGCAGTGCGCGGACAGCTGCAAGCGAGGCGTCCGAAACCGGAAGCGCCTCACCAATCCCAATCTCGTGCGCCACAATAGCGGCTGCACCGCCGAAGCCTCCGGCGATGAACAGGGGCTGTTTGGCGCGAATCGTGTACAGGGCCTCCTCGACGATTCCCGGAATGGTGCCTAGGTATCCTCCGGGGTTTGATTGGGATGCGGGAGTGGTCTTCCCGCCGATCAACAGTCTGGAATCGCAGCATTGCGGCAGCGCAGCACGAACCTTGCTGTAGGCACGCGCTAGGGCCGTGGGATCGGAGTCGGTCCATAGCTGTGTTTTGTCACTGACTTTTTGGAAGCTTCCGTGCTCGTCGATGATACAGATTTTCCCGGCGACGGCGAGCGAGTTATCCTTCTGCTTGAGCAGCTCTAAAGTGTCGTTTTCTCGCAGCACCATGCGTGGCACCGTGAGCTTGAACATGGGACCCGGGTGGATCGGATCCTCTGCTGTACTAGTAGTACTGCTGCGACGGTGCCGCTCCAGTTTCGCGGCTTCAATGTACCGTTCTACGGTGTCTATCACTGCCGCCGTGAGGTCCGGTGCGTGGGTTCCGATAGCGCCCGCATAGGTCACGCCGCCCCCGGCCAGGAGCATCATCTGCGCGACTTCCGCTACTGCCAGCTCCAGATGCCGCTCGGACAGGCCGAGTTCCCCCAGGTCCGGACTCTTCGCCATGGAGATCCCAAGCATGCGCGAGGCGAGTGGTCGTTTCAGTGCCAGGTTCGGAACGGTGAGCGTGGGTTCACCGTTGCCCCACGTGCCTCCGGCAGCGAAGAAGGTACGTGGTGTGAGCAGATGCACCTGCTCCCGGTCATACCCGGACAGCGCACAGAGCTTGACCATGATCTCGTGCTCGGGCGGCAGCAGTGGTGGGTCCGGGTGCATCAGCCAGAGGTGATGGTCCTGTGGAAAGGCGTGTTTGTGGGCGGTCAGGAAACTCGTGAGCATCAGCGGCTCGGGCGGATGCACCGGGGCCGCGTCAAAACCGTCGTTATTGGATCCGCCATCGGTATCTGGTCGGGAGCTTGACTCCGAATGCACCTGGGATGATGCGCTGCCGAGTCTGCGCTCAACGTCGCGGGGAATGTCCTGGCGCCGCCACAGGGCTCGCTTGAGCGCCTCGTCGACCAGACGGTTCAGTGCCGTGACCACAGCTCGTTCCTGCTGGGACTCCAGTGCGTGCTGGGAAACATCTTGCGCTGCGGGCTTCTGCGGGTAGGCCACCGTGGGTACGTGATCCATGAGGAATGAACCTCGCTGCTCACCATTGGTCAGTGAGCTCAGACAAACTACGGGCATATCCGCCTGCTTGGCCTCCAGCACCTCTCGCTGTGTCCACTCCCGGGAGGCGTACTTGTCGGTGCGCACCATGAACAGGGCGCTGTGGCTGGCTCCGCTACGTATAGCGATGTCCCACTTCTCCCCGGGCTGCAGGTCATGGGTGTCGATGAATGGCTTGAGTCGTGTCCGGTCGGCGAGGGCATGAACCTTGGCCACGGGGCCACATGGGTTGATGCCCTTGTGGTCGGCGTCGGGGATGTCTCCCCGGGCGTGAGAGATGAATACGGTGAGCTTGTCCGGGTCGCCCGGCTCATGCAGCAGGTTTTGGATGATTGCCTGCCCGAGATCTCGGGCCAGCGCGCCGTGATCGGTGGCAGGACTGCCGTCGGCTTCCTGCTGAAGGGTGCAGGAAATCCCCAGACCTTCCATCAAGCGGGCGACGGGGGTGCCCACGGTTTCGATACGGGACTTGGGTAGCACCGGCAGCACCAGGACGTTGCCGCGGGCGGTGGCGTCGTCCCGAAGGTGGATTAGGCTCTTCAGATACTTGCGCCAGGGTCCGTCCTCCATGCTGGCCCGAACCAAGTTCGGGCCGACGACCACCAGCACCACGGAGAATAGTGCCGGCGAGTTTGCCAGTTTGGGCCCACCGCCAGCACTGCCGATCTGGGACGTGATCACGAGTGGTTCGTCGGATCCGGGCGCTGGCCGGGAGCGCCCGTAGACCTCAATCGCGCCACCGGCCAGTCCGGAGAAGACCTCGGAGTGGTAGTGGTAGAACAGTTCGTCGCAGATCGTCTGCCCGACCTGGTCGTCGGGGTACCAGACCACGAAGATGTCGAGGACCGTGGGGGAAGGGGCGGGTTGGCGGGGGGCGACAGCGGTGTCGACTGTGTCAGGGATCATGACAGGATCGTAGTTGGCGGCGTTACTGCGGAAGTGCTTTCTAACCGGTTGAGTCCACTCTCGTCTCGGCTGCCGAGACGAGTCTGTGAGGCTGGTCGCAGCGCGTTCGAATGCTGGTATTCCGCGCTGACTCGGCATTGCGTGGGTGCTAGTGTGCACGCGACATGCACGGCGCCCAGACGCCGTCGGCGCGTCGCACCGGCAGCGGGTGGCCCGCTGCCGCGGATTAGAACCGGAGGAAACACAGTGGACATGCGAATGTGTTGCTGTAGCTGTCGCTGAGACAGCCCCGGTCCCATTCGCCCTCGACAAAGAATGAGGCATCCATGCCTATTCCCGCCACGCCCACCGATCGCCCCCTGGTGCACATGAGCCACATCACCAAGTACTACGGTGACTTCAAAGCGCTCGACGACGTTTCCCTGGATATTCACGCCGGTGAGGTGGTCGCCGTCATCGGGGCCTCCGGCTCGGGCAAGTCGACGCTGTGCCGCACCATCAACCGACTCGAAACCATCCAGTCCGGCACCATCGAGATCGACGGCGAGTACCTGCCCGAGGAGGGCCGCGAGCTCGCCCGTCTGCGCGCCGATGTGGGCATGGTGTTCCAGTCCTTCAACCTGTTCCCGCACCGCACCGTGCTGGACAACATCACCCTCGCCCCCACCCGCGTACGCAAGGTACCCAGGGCCGACGCCGAGGCCCGCGCGTACCAACTGCTCCAGCGCGTCGGGCTGGCCGACCAGGCCGCCAAGCGCCCGCCCCAGCTCTCCGGCGGGCAGCAGCAGCGAGTCGCCATCGCCCGCGCTTTGGCCATGGACCCCAAGATCATGCTCTTCGACGAACCCACCTCTGCGCTCGATCCGGAGATGATTAACGAGGTCCTCGACGTCATCAAGGACCTCGCCGCCGACGGCATGACCATGCTCGTGGTCACCCACGAGATGGGGTTCGCACGCTCCGTGGCCGACCGCGTCGTCTTCATGGACGGCGGCCAGATCGTTGAAGTCGGCGCTCCTGCTGACTTCTTCGCCTCCCCGCGCACCGAGCGGGCACGTGACTTCCTGTCCAAGGTACTCAGCCACTAATACACATCCACAACCCACCTCGCCCCTGAACCGAACCGGATACTCCGACTAGCGATTCCGCCGTCGGTCCCGAAAGGAGACACCATGTCTGTTCTCTCCCGCCGCAGCCTGCTCACCGCCACCGGGGCGGCCTCTCTCGCCGCCGTGCTGGCGGCCTGCGCCGACACCGGTGCCGACGGCCAGGCCATCGACGCATCCACCTCCGCCGCGACTACCGCCGTCGACTACGACACCGTCATCAACTCCGGTCCCGTGGCCGCCGACGACGTGGTGGCGGCTTCCACCTGGGCCTCGGCCATCCGCGAGGCGGGTGTCTTCAACACCGGCGGTGTCATGACCTCAGAGGTCTTCTCCCTGGAGGACCCGGCCACGGGTGAGGTCTCCGGTTTCGACGCCGCCATCGCCCAAGCGCTGGCCCGCTACATCATCGGCGGCGACGACGCTCGCTCCTTGCTCAAGATCACGCAGGTCACCTCCGACACTCGCGAGACGCTCCTCGAGAACGGCCAGGTCGACGCGGTCTTCGCCACCTACACCATCACCCCCGAACGTGCCGAGAAGATCTCCTTCGCCGGTCCCTACTACTCCTCCGGCCAGTCGGTCATGGTGCGTGCTGACGACACCGAAATCAACGGTGTGGATGATCTGGTCGGCGTCAAGGTCGCGGTGCAGTCCAACTCCTCCTCCGGCCCGGCCCTGGACGAAGCCGCTCCGAAGGCGGAACAGGTCCAGTTCACCGACCACGCCAGCTGCGTGGCGGCCCTGGAGGCGGGACAGGTCGATGCCTACGTGGTTGATCAGTCGCTCCAGCTCAGCGAGGCGCAGTCCAACGAGGCCATCAAGATCGTGGGCGACCCCTTCACGCAGGACCCCTACGGCATCGGCCTGCCCAAGGACTCCGACGCCCAGGACTTCGTCAACACCTTCCTGCAGACGATCTACGACGACGGCACCTGGAACGCCATCTGGAGCGCCACCATCGGCGCCATCATGGGTGGCGAGGCTCCCGAGCCGCCCGTCATCGGTTCCGTTCCCGGCTCCGAGACAGCCGATGCGGCGTCCAACGCATCCGCCGACGCTGCGACGGCAGAAGCCACCGACTAACGCGGCCACACCTGCCAACCCATGACCACGCGCGCCGGGTGCCGGCCCTTCCCGAGCCAGCACCCGGTCGCCCGGAGGAGGCGCCCATGAATGTCATTACCGACAACCTCGGCATGATCGGCCAGGGCCTGGCGACAACCCTCACGATCGCCGTCATCGGCTATGTGTGTGCCCTTGTGGTGGGGACCCTCATCGCGGTTTTCCGGGTGAGCCCGATACCCCCGCTGCGTGCGCTCGGGGCCGCCTGGGTCACGGTGGCGTGCAATATCCCCACCCTGTGCCTCATGATCCTGGCGGCATTCGCAGCTCCGCGCGCGGGCGTGCCACTGTCTCTGTTTGCAGCCGCCGTCACGGCCATCGTCTTCTCCGCCTCCGGTTTCGTATGTGAGACGGTACGTTCGGGCATTAACTCGGTGGCCAAGGGGCAGATCGAGGCGGCTCGGGCCCTGGGCATGTCCTTCGGCCTCATCATCCGCGCCATCGTGCTGCCGCAGGCGCTTGCCCGCACCATCCAGCCGTTGGTCAATATCTTTATCTCCTGCCTCATTGGCTCCTCCTTGGCAGCCGCCATCGGCGTGTCGGAGCTGACGAACGTGACCCAACAGCTCAATCTGCGTTACGCCCAAGCGGTGGTCACCTTCCTCACCTCCGGGGTGACCTACCTGGTCATTGCCTTCCTCGCCACCAAGGTCGGCGGTTTGCTGGAGCGCCGCATCACCGGACGGGAGGCCCGCGCATGAGCGTGCTCACTACTCGCGTCCCCGCACGAACCACCGGCGCTACCGACGCCGACCTGCTCTTCGACGCCCCCGGCCCCAAAGGCCGCCGTCGCATCGCTATGACCTCGGTGCTCGTTACCGTGGTGGTGGTGGCGCTGGTGGCGGCCGCACTCGTCCAGCTTGGTGAGGCGGGCCAGCTCGCCTACCCCAAGTGGCGCTACTTCCTGGGGCAGTCGGTGGTGCGTTACCTGGGGCGGGCACTCGCCGACACTCTGCTGGTGACGGCGGTCGGCGCCGCCCTGTCCTTCCCGCTGGGAATCGGTCTGGGATGGTTGCGCCTGAGCCGCTCCGCGCTGGTACGGGCGGTGGCGGGGGTGTGGATTGACGCCATGCGCGCCATCCCCATGCTGCTGCTCATCTACTTCTTCCTGCTGGCAGTGCCGCGCTGGGGACTGACGCTGTCGCCCTTCTGGATGCTCACCGTCCCCATCGTCATGTGCTCCTCGGCAACGACGGCCGAGGTCTTCCGCTCCGGGGTGTTGGCCCTGGACCGAGGACAAACCGAGGCCGCCCAGGCGCTGGGATTAAGTGGTGGCCAGACCATGCGGCTCATTTTGGCGCCGCAGGCCCTGCGACTCATGCTGCCGACGCTCATCACCCAGCTGGTCACGATCCTCAAGGATTCCTCGCTCGGCTATGTGGTCGCCTACCTGGAACTCATGTATGCCGGGCGGTTGCTGACGTCGTCGGCCCGGGTTACTGCGCACCTGGACGTCTACCTGCCTGCCTACGTCATCATTGCTCTCATCTACGTGGTCATCAACTGGGCGCTGGGCGCCGCCGCGCGGCGCGTGGAGGCACGCACCCGCTGAGTGCTGGGCATTCACGGGCGTGACATGCCCTGTCCAGGGCACATCGCTAGAATCGCGCGCGTCAGATCCGTGAACGGTCGTTGTTGACCGATGAGGAGAACAGATGAGCAAGATTCGTGTCGCCATCGTCGGCGTGGGCAACTGCGCGTCGTCGTTGGTGCAGGGTGTCACCCACTATGCCGATGCCAAACCTACTGACACGGTGGGCGGCCTCATGCACGTCCAGTTCGGTGACTACCACATCTCGGACATCGAGTTCGTGGCTGCCTTCGACGTCGATGCCGCGAAGGTGGGGTTGGACCTCGCCGACGCGATCAATGCGTCCGAGAACAACACCATCAAGATCGCCGACGTCGCTCCGACCGGTGTGACAGTCCAGCGCGGCGTCACCCTCGACGGCTTCGGCAAGTACTACCGGGAGACCGTGCAAGAGTCTCCCGAACCGCCAGTCGACGTGGTCCAGGCGCTCAAGGACGCCCAGGCCGACGTCGTCGTCTCCTATCTGCCGGTGGGCTCGGAGGAGGCCGACCGCTACTACGCCCAGTGCGCCATCGACGCCGGCTGCGCCTTCGTCAACTGCCTGCCGGTATTCATCGCCTCCGACCCGGCCTGGGCCCAGAAGTTCACCGACGCCGGCCTGCCCATCATCGGCGATGACATCAAGTCGCAGATCGGCGCCACCATCACCCACCGTGTGCTGGCCCGCCTGTTCGAGGAGCGCGGCATCACCATTGATCGCACCTACCAGCTCAACGTTGGCGGCAACATGGACTTCAAGAACATGTTGGAGCGCGAACGGCTGATGTCGAAGAAGATCTCCAAGACCCAGGCCGTCACCTCCAACGTCTCCAAGCAGTTCGACGAGAAGGACATCCACGTCGGCCCCTCCGACTACGTCGGCTGGTTGGACGACCGCAAGTTCGCCTTCGTGCGCCTGGAGGGACGCAACTTCGGCGGGGCCCCGGTCAGCCTGGAGTACAAGCTCGAGGTGTGGGACTCCCCGAACTCCGCCGGCGTGGTCATCGACGCCATCCGGGCCGCCAAGATTGGCCTGGACCGCGGCATCGGCGGCCCGCTGCTGTCCCCGGCGTCCTTCTTCATGAAGTCCCCGCCGGTCCAGCGCCCCGACGAGGAGGCGATGGACTCCACCGAAGCCTTCATCCGGGGAGAGGTCGAGCGCTGACCCTTCAGGTCCGCTACGCACCCATGTAGGACGGCCCGCAGCAATGATGAGCGTTGCTGCGGGCCATCCAGTAGCTGCGCGTACTTAGTCTCATTGTCCTGATCTCTGCGGTGAGCCAGTCGCTCACAATGCCGCTCAGATCCCGCCGAGGTCGCGACGCCGGTAGGCGGCCAGGCCGATGAGCGCGCAGGCGACGTCGAGATGCTGCCCACCCTCGACCCGGGCGAGCAGCCCGAGCCGGTGGTAGTGACCAGCCGTGTCCGCAGCCAGACCACAGCCGCGGATGAGACGATTTCGGGCACTCGCGGGGCGCGGACTAATCTGGCCCCGGAGAAATCCCCGACTCATCTGGTGGAAGGCACCGCATATGACTGACGCCCCCGGCGCACTCTCGCCAACGGACGAGGCCGGCGTCAACGCCCTCGTCGCCCAGGCCCTGGCCGCCATCGACGCCGCCGATACCCCGGCTGCACTCAAGGAGGCGCGCCTGACCTACTCCGGCGATTCCTCCGCCCTTGCCCTGGCCAACCGGGGCATTGGCAAGCTCCCGGATCGGGAGGCCAAGGCAGCCGCCGGCAAGCTGCTCGGCGGTGCCCGGAGCCGCATCGCCGCCGCCCTGGCGGCGCGCCAGGAGGTACTCGAGGCCGAGGCCGAGGCGCGCATGCTTATCACCGAGGCCGTCGACGTCACCGTCCCCACCAACCGCACTCCGGCCGGCGCCCGCCACCCCCTCGACGTCCTCATGGACGAGGTCTCCGACTTCTTCACCGCCATGGGTTGGTCCATTGCCGAGGGGCCGGAGGTCGAGCACGAGTGGTTCGACTTCGACGCCCTCAACTTCGACGCCGACCACCCGGCCCGCCAAATGCAGGACACCTTCTACATCGACGGCGCCAGTGTGGGCGGCGACCCGGGGGCGACGGCGAACCTGGTCCTGCGCACCCACACCTCCCCGGTGCAGGCGCATGTCATGCTCCACCAGGCACCCCCGATCTACGTGGCCTGCCCGGGCAAGGTCTTCCGCTCTGACGAGCTCGATGCCACCCACACCCCGGTCTTCCACCAGGTGGAGGGTCTGGCCGTGGACAAGGGCCTGACCATGGCCCATCTCAAGGGCACCCTCGACCACTTCGCCCGCGTCATGTTCGGCCCCGAGGCCCGCACCCGACTGCGTCCCTCCTTCTTCCCCTTCACCGAGCCCAGCGCCGAGATGGACCTGTGGTTCCCCCAGAAGAAGGGGGGAGCCGGCTGGATCGAGTGGGGCGGCTGCGGCATGGTCAACCCCAATGTGCTCATTGCCTGCGGCATTGACCCCGATGAGTACACCGGCTTCGCCTTCGGCATGGGCCTGGAGCGCACCCTCATGCTGCGCCACGGCATCGCCGACATGCACGACATCGTCGAGGGCGATATCCGCTTCTCCCAGCAGTTCGGCATCACCGGAAGGGGAAACTGACATGCCCTACGTCCCGATTGAATGGCTCCGCGAGCACGTCGACGTCCCCGCCGGGACGACCGCGGCCGAACTCGCCGCCGACCTGGTCAAGGTCGGTCTGGAGGAGGAACGCATCGTTCCCCCCGCCGTCACCGGCCCGCTCGTCGTCGGCCGGGTGCTCACCCGTGACGCCAAGGAACAGAGCAACGGCAAGCTCATCAACTACTGCCGGGTTGACGTTGGGGCGTACAACGACGCCCCCGGCACCGGCAAGGAGCCCTCGGATCTGCCCAGCCGTGGCATCGTCTGCGGCGCCCACAACTTCGACGTCGGGGACACCGTCGTCGTCTGCCTGCCCGGTGCGGTCCTGCCCGGTGACTTCGCCATCTCCGCCCGCAAGACCTACGGGCACGTCTCCGACGGCATGATCTGCTCTGAGCGCGAACTCGGCATCGGGGACGACCACTCCGGCATCATCGTGCTGGACCGCTGGCTGGCCGCCCACGGCCGGGCCAATGAAGAGATCCCCGCCCCGGGCACCGACGCCATCGGCATTCTCGGCCTGGGCGAGGAGGTCCTGGAGATCAACATCACGCCGGATCGCGGCTACTGCTTCTCCATGCGCGGGGTGGCTCGCGAATACTCCCACGCCACCGGCGCCGCCTTCACCGACCCGGCCGATGCCACCAACCCCGAACTGTTCCCCAACGGCGTTACCGCCGCGGGCGAAGGCGGCTTCCCGGTCCACTTCGCCGCGGACACCGCGCCCATCCACGACCGTCCCGGCGTCGATCGCTATGTGGCACGCGTCGTGCGCGGCATTGACCCCAACGCCGCCTCGCCCAAGTGGATGCAGGACCGCCTGACCGCCGCCGGCATGCGTCCGATCAGCCTGGCCGTGGACGTGACCAACTACGTCATGTTGGACCTGGGCCAGCCGCTGCACGCCTTCGATGCCAACAAGCTTTCCGGGCCCATCGTGGTGCGCCGCGCCAAGGCGGGGGAGACCCTCACCTTCCTCGACGAGGTCACCCGCACCCTCGACGCCGAGGACCTGCTCATCTGCGACTCTCCGGCCGGGGAAGGCTCCCGACCGCTGGTGCTGGCGGGCGTCTTCGGCGGGGCGGAGACAGAGATCGACGCCACCACCACCGACGTGCTCATCGAGGCCGCCCACTTCGATCC
>NZ_JAWDJJ010000138.1:0-10665 GCF_032465695.1 Actinomyces sp. MRS3W | reverse complement strand
CTGGAGGCGGCCGGCGGCTCGGCCTTCTTCGGCGAGCCGGCCCTGGACGTCCGCGATCTGCTGCGCACCTCACCCGACGGCCGCGGCATCATCTCCTCCCTGGAGCTGGCGGACATCCAGTCCCAGGGACGGCTGTTCTCCACCTTCCTCATGTGGCTGCTGGGTGAGTTGTTCGAGGTGCTGCCGGAGGTCGGGGACCCCGACAAGCCGTCGCTGGTGTTCTTCTTCGACGAGGCGCATCTGCTGTTCGACGGCGCCAGCAGCGCCTTCATGGAGGCAATCACGCGCACGGTCAGGCTCATCCGTTCCAAGGGTGTGGGCATCGTGTTTATCACCCAGTCCCCCACGGATGTGCCCGAGGAGGTGCTGGCGCAGTTGGGCAGCCGTATTCAGCACGCGCTGCGCGCCCACACGCCGGCCGACGCCGCACGGCTCAAGAAGGCCGTGTCCACCTTCCCCACCTCACCGCTGGATCTGACGCGGGTCCTCACCAGCCTGGGAACCGGCCAGGCGGTCGTCTCGGTGCTGGACGAGAAGGGACGGCCCGCCCCGGTCGCACCCGTCGTCGTCGACACCCCGGCAGCGGTCATGGGACCCGCCTCCCCCAGCACCATCCGGTCGGTGCTGGCCGGCTCCACCCTCATCCCCAAGTACGCCGACGCGGTGGACAACGTCTCCGCCTACGAGTTACTGGCCCAGCGCGCCGAGGAGGAAGCCGCCCGGGAGGAGGCGGCCCGTGCCGAGGCCGAGGCGCGGGCCGCAGCGGAGAAGGCCGCGCAGGAGGCCGCGAAGACGCAGGCCAAGGCGGAGGCCGCGGCCGCACGGGAGGCCCAGCGCACCGCCGAGCGGTTGCAGCGGGAGGCGGAGAAGGCCGCCGAGCGCGAGCAGCGGGCCAAGGAGCGGGCGGCCGAGCGGCGTCAGCGCGAGGTCGAGAAGCTGATCGGCTCCGCCGGCCGCCAGATCACCCGCTCGATCCTGGGCAACATCCTGCGCGGCCGCTGATGGCGGCCCGCGTCCCAACCATCACTCGGGGACGACGGAGACCAGCTTGGGGGCGCGCACAATCACCTTGCGCACACCGCGACCGTCCAGCGCGCGGACCACGCCGGGGGCGGCCAGGGCCAGCTTCTCCAGCTCGGCGGCGTCGATGTCGGGGGCAACCTCGAGCCGGTCACGTACCTTGCCCTTGACCTGCACCACGCAGGTGACCTTCTCCGCGGCCAGCAGGGAGGCGTCGGTCACCTCGGGGAAGGGCTCGTAGGCCAGTGACTCGCTGTGCCCGAGGCGCTGCCAGATCTCCTCGCAGATGTGCGGGGCGACGGGCGAGGCCATGAGGGTGAGCGCCTCCACCGCCTCACGGGGAACGGCCTGAAGTGCGGTGAGGTGGTTGTTGAGCACGATGAGCTTGGCGATGGCCGTGTTGAGGCGGAGCCCCTCATAGTCCTCGCGCACCCCCACAATGGTGCGGGCCACGAGGCGGCGGGTGGCCTCGTCGGCGGGAACCTCGGCGACGGTCACCTCGCCGGTGGTCTCGTCAATGACGTTGCGCCACAGCCGCTGCAGGAACCGCTGGGCGCCGGCGACGGCGCGGGTGTCCCAGGGACGGTCCTGGTCCAGCGGTCCCATGCTCATCTCGTAGACGCGGAAGGTGTCGGCGCCGTAGGCGTCGTACATGTCGTCGGGGGTGACGATGTTCTTGAGGGACTTGCCCATCTTGCCGTACTCGCGGTTCACGCTCTGCCCCTGCCAGGTGAACACGGTAGAGCCGTCCGCTGCGGTGGTCTCCTCGACCTCGTCGGCGGGCACGTACTGCCCGCGGGCGTCGGTGTAGGCGTAGGCCTGCACATAGCCCTGGTTGAACAGCTTGTGGTATGGCTCCGAGGAGGACACGACTCCCAGGTCGAAGAGGACCTTGTGCCAGAACCGGGAGTAGAGCAGGTGCAGGACGGCGTGCTCGACGCCGCCGACGTACAGGTCGGTGCCGCCGGAAGCGTTACCGGCCTCGGGACGCGGCCCCATCCAGTAGGCCTCGTTGGTGCTTTCCACCAGGTGGGTGTCGTCGGTGGGGTCGATGTAGCGCAGCTCGTACCAGCAGGAGCCGGCCCACTGCGGCATGGTGTTGGTCTCGCGATAGTAGGTCTTGAGGCCCTCCCCCAGGTCCAGCTCCACCTTGACCCAATCGGTGGCCCGGCCCAGCGGCGGCTCCGGGGAGGACGTGGCGTCGTCGGGATCGTAGGTGCGCGGGGAGTAGTCGGTGACTTCCGGCAGCTCCACCGGAAGCATGGACTCGGGCAGCGCGTGGGGGCGGCCGTCCTCATCCCAGACGATCGGGAAGGGTTCACCCCAGTAGCGCTGACGCGCGAACAGCCAATCACGCAGGCGGTAGGTGACGGCGCCCCGCCCGTATCCCTTGGCCTCCAGCCATGCGGTCATGGCGGCCTGGGCCTCGTCCTTGCCCATGCCGTTGAGGTCGATCTCCGCGTTGGCGGAGTTGATGATCTCCCCGTCGCCGGTCCAAGCGGCCTCCTCCAGGGAGAAGCCCTCCGGTGGGGCAATGGTGGCGATGACGTCGAGGTCGTAGGCGCGAGCGAAGTCCCAGTCACGCTGGTCTCCGGAGGGCACGGCCATAATGGCGCCGGTGCCGTAGCCCATGAGGACGTAGTCGGCGACGAACACCGGCACGGGCTTGCCGTTGACGGGGTTGACACCGAACAGGCCGGTGAAGACGCCGGTCTTGGTGCGCTCGGTATCGGTGCGCTCGGCCTCGGTGGCCTGGGCGGCGCGGGCGCGGTAAGCGGCCACCGCCTCGGCCGGGGTGGCGTAACCGCCGGTCCAGACCTCCCGGGTGCCCTCCGGCCAGGCCGCTGGCACGGTGAGGGCGGCGGCGTCCTGGGCGACGGGGGCGCCCGCTAGTCCGCCCAGCACCGGATGCTCGGGGGCGACCACCATGAAGGTGGCCCCGAACAGGGTGTCCGGGCGGGTGGTGTAGACGGTGAGCTCGCTCTGGCTGGCGCCGACGGCGTCGGCCTCGGGCAGGGAGAAGGTGACCTCGGCGCCCTCCGAACGGCCGATCCAGTTGCGCTGCATGGTCTTGACCTTCTCGGGCCAGTCCACGGTGTCCAGGTCCTCGGCCAGGCGGTCGCCGTAGGCGGTGATACGCATCATCCACTGGCGCAGGTTCCGCTTGAACACGGGGTAGTTGCCGCGCTCGGAGCGGCCCTCGCTGGTGACCTCCTCGTTGGCCAGAACGGTGCCCAGGCCCGGGCACCAGTTGACCGAGGCGGAGGAGACATAGGCGAGCCGGTAGGAGTCGACGACGTCGGCCTGCTCACCGGACGTCAGCTCCTCCCAGGGGCGCCCGTCGGGGGTAGCGACCTGGCCGGAGGCGAGCTTGTCCATCAGCTCGCTCACGGGGCGGGCGGCGCCGGTGCCGCGGCCATCGCGCCGGGGGGCGTCGGGGTCGAACCAGGAGTTGAACACCTGCAGGAAGATCCACTGGGTCCAACGCACGTAGTCCACGTCGATGGTGGCCAGCGACCGACGTGAGTCGTGGGACAGGCCGAGCCTGCGCAGCTGGCGGCGCATATTGGCGATGTTGGCCTCGGTGGACACGCGCGGGTGCTGCCCGGTGGTGACCGCGTACTGCTCGGCGGGCAGGCCGAAGGCGTCGTACCCCATGGTGTACAGGACGTTCTTGCCCGTCATACGGGTGAAGCGGGCGATGACGTCGGTGGCGATGTAGCCCAGCGGGTGGCCCACATGCAGGCCCTGCCCGGAGGGGTAGGGGAACATGTCCAGCAGGAAGAACTTCTCCTTGGCGGCCTTCGGGCCGGCCAGCGCACCAGTGGGGTTGTCGGCGTAGAAGGTGCCCTCCTGCTCCCACCGGTCCTGCCATGCAGTCTCCAGACGATCGGCCAGGGCGGCCGTGTACCGGTACGGCGTGCTGGACTGGTCGGCGGTCTGCTCGGCCCGACTGTTCTCCGTCATCGCAGGAGCGCTCCCTTTGCTCGTGTGTAGATGGGGCGGGGCCGCGCGCCGTCGGCGGAAGGCCTCACGGCGCGCGGCCCCGTTGCTGTGGCTCAGCCTATCCCCCGGCGCGCCTCGGGCCGGCAACGGTCCGCTAGGCGGATCCGCGACGCCGGTCACGTCCAGCCCCTGGTGGTGGCACGACCTCAGGCCAGGGCCGGGGAGCTCATCTCGGCGGGCACGCACTCACCCCAGCCGTCCTCACGCAGGCCGGCGCGCAGGCGCTCCATCGCGGCGTCGAGCTCGGCGTCGGTCACGTCGTGGCGCGCGGCGGAGGGGGCCACATCGGACTCGGAGCGGATGGGCAGCACATGCACATGCAGGTGGTCGATCTCGTAGCCGACGACCATGATGCCGGCACGGGCAGCGTGGAAGACTCGCGTCTGCGTGCGCCCGATCCGCTTGGCGACGATTCCCAAATGAGCCACGAGCTCGTCGGAGGCATCCACGTAGGAGGCGACCGGCTCGCGCGGCACGACGAGCACATGCCCGTCGGTGTGCGGCGCGATGGTGGCGAAGGCGACGCAGGTTGCGTCGGCCCAGACGAAGCGCCCGGGGATCTCCCCATTGATGATCTTGGTAAAAACGGTGGTCTTGGTTGTGTCGGTCACGTCTCCAGCGTAGATGATTCATCGCCGTCCGGGTGGGCAAGCACCCACAGGGTTCCGGCGGGAACCACGGCGTCGAGCACCGCCGTGGAGACGTGCTCCGGCTGCAGTGCGCGCACGGTGGTGGTGGGGCGACCGCCCGGTGCGGCGTCGCTGCGACCACTGACCTGGATACGGGTGTCGAGTCCGATGCCCGCCCGCGTGAGCTGCTTGAGCACGGCCGGCTCGTCCTTAATGCGTCCCACGACCCCGGACTGGCCGACGTGCAGCGTGTCCACGCTGCGCAGGTCGGGCACGGTGATGCGCCCGTCCGGGCCGGGAATGGGATCCCCGTGTGGGTCCCGTGTGGGGTGGCCGAGGGCTCGGTCCAGGGCCTCCAGCAGACGGTCGGAGACCGCATGCTCGAGCACTTCAGCCTCGGCGTGCACCTCATCCCATTCGAAGCCGAGCGCCGCAACCAGGTAGGTCTCCAGCAGCCGGTGACGGCGGACCATGCTGCGTGCCAGACGCTGTCCTCGCGCCGATAGGGTGACGGCCCGGTAGGGGGCATGCGTGAGCAGGCCCGCCTCGACCAGCCGGGCGACGTTCTCCGAGGCGGTCGACGGCGCTACCCCCATGCGGCGCGCGAGCCCGGTGATGGAGGCTCCCTTCCCGCCCCATTCGGAGGCCGCCCACACCGCCTTGAGGTAGTCCTGGGTGACGGCCGACCCGTCGGGTTGCGCCTCGTCTGCGGGGGTCACCGGAGCATCGCCACCCAGCCGTCCCAGAAGCTCACCAGCACGGTCACGGCCACGGCGAGGTACATGGCGCCGGCGAGCCACCAGCGGGCGGCGTCCAGGCGACGGGCCGCTCCCGCGGGCAGGCCGAGGTGCCCGCCGCGGGCAGCCCGGCCCCAGGTGTTGGTGGCGATCGGAATCGTCACCGCCCAGATGAGAGTGCAGAAGGGGCAGAGCTTGCCGAAGGTGGTCACTGACACCACCAAGAACCAGGCGACAAAGACGACGCCGACCACGGTTCCGGCAACCAGTCCCCGCCACACCCAACGCGGCAGCATCTGCCCCGAAGCCAGCAGCAGGCCGACCAGCAGGAGCACGGCAAAGGCCATGGCGCCGATGAACGAGTTGGGGGTGCCCGCCAGCAGGTTGCCCTGCCAGACGTTGAGCGAGTCGCCGCAGGAAACCAGTGGGCTGACGTCGCAGACGAGTTGGGCGTCCGGCTGGCGCAGTTGGGCCAGCTGGCTGAGGAGCAGCTCCCAGCAGGCGCCGATGCCGATCAGCGAGCCGATCACGAGCAGTACTCCGTAGGAGCGCGGGGCGCCCGTGGCGCTGCGCCGGGCAGGTTCGCTCGTGGGCGGAAGGGCGGCCGCGTCCGCGGTGTCGGCGAGGTAGGCGTCGAGTTCCTCCTCGCTCATGGCGTCGATCATCGCGTCGACTTCGGCCTGGCTGGGCACATGCGCCATCTGCGGATCTCCTCAGACTCTCCTACGGGTGGGGTACGCCCCTGCCCTTCCGGGACGTGCTTCCATTGTGCCCCACGGCCGGTGACGGGTCGGTGGAGGCCGACCATGGTCACTGCGTGGTCACTGCTGGGGCTCCGGCGCGGGGACCGGCTGCCAAGCTCCGACGGTGACCGAGGCGTCCGCATGCACGCTCACGGTGCGCCACGCCGCCAGGTCGCCGTCGGCATTGAAGGACATGACGTGCAGGTAGGCGTCCTCGGTGACCTTGCCGATGGAGGTTCCGCCCTTGCCGGCTCCGGAGACCAGCTGCGCGACGTCGAGGTTCCCACCCGTCGTCGTGGTCATTCCCCGTTCCTGATGGACGTGTCCCGCCACGAGCAGCGGGGCGCAGCCGTCCTCGATCAGGGGGCTGAAGGTGTAGGGCTGGTGGATGAGAACGACGTCGACGCGGTTGCCCGCCGCGGCCGCCTGGCAGGAGGCCTGAGCCAGTCGGGTGCCAAGCTGGGTGGCGTCCTCTTCACCGCGCCGGACCGTGCCACCGGCGGAGGTGCGGTCTGGGTCGACGTCGCCGAGCACCGTCAGCCCGCCGACTTGCTGGGCGGTGCCGTCGGTGACGGTCCACCCCTGGGCGCGCAGGCGTTCCATGGTGGAGTCCGAATCGTGGTTGCCGATGGTGGCGACGCGGGCAACTCCGGCGGGAACAGCGTTGCTCAGGGCGTCGACGCAGACCTGTTCGGGCTGGCTGCCGGTCATGGTCAGGTCCCCGTCGTCCATGTGGATGTCAGCGCCGGCGAGCTCGTCGACGACCCCGGTGAGGGAGATGACGTCGAGATTGCAGTGCAGGTCGGTCGACAACACGGCCGTGGTGTTCGCCTCCTGGTTCACCGCCCAGGTACCGGTCACCGGGGTGGTGGGGGTGGCCGTGGGGGTAGCGGTGGCCGGCATGGTTGAGGTGATGGCACCGGGCACCGAACCCGCCGGGAGCGGAGTCGTCCCTCGGGCAGCGGCCACCCCGAATGCCTGGGCAATGGCGGACTCGTCCACCGCCCCGTCGACGGCGGTCACGTCCACCGCTCCGTCGACGGCGGTGGATGCCTTCCATGCCGTGCGCAGGTTGGCCTCGGCCGCGGTGTAGAAGGCGGTGTTCTCCTCGAGGAAGGCGGTGACCCTGCCGCTGTAGGCCTGCACAATGTCGGCAACCCGCCCGGACAGGCGGGCGTCTTCGAGGGGCGTGCCGGCCAGGACTCCGAGTCTGCTCCCCGCATGCGGCGCGGTGCGCACAGCGGGCACGACGACGGCGATGGCCACGGCGGCGGCGGTTGCGGCCAGCACTGCTGTGGCGCCGCGGGGCAGGGGGCGCCGGACTCGACGTAGCCGTCGTCCACCGCTCAGGCGGCGGGCGGTGGCCAGGCACAGCAGCACGGATTCGATGAGGCCGGCACGGCGCAGCGCATCGTCGGCGAGTGCGCGTAGGCCGCGTTCGATTGTTAACTCGGGGTGGGTGATGAGCGCAACGTAGGCGGCGGCGTCGGAGCTCAGCGCCTGCCCCAACGTATCCGCGGAGACGGCGTCGGGATCGGCTTCACCCGGGATCTCCCCGATGATGACCTCGACGCCGAGCATGCCGGCCGGCGAATCCATGCTGACCGAGCCGATCGGACCGAGGTCGACGGTGAGCGTGGAGTCGAGGGTGGTGGACCAGGTGGCTTCGTGCGGGCCCAAGGGTGAGGACGCGGTCGCGGTGGAGACGCCTACCACCAGTGAGACGAGGGTCATGAGCAACAGGAGGGCGGCGGTGCGGCTGAACTTGCGGAAGCGGGCGCTACGGGCCCGCCACCAGTGGTGCACAGCGGCGCGGGCATCGGGCAGCTTCTGGGCGAGCGAGCCCAGGCCGCCGTTGTCGCGGTGCTCCAGCACGCAGGTCAGCTCCCGCTACCCGCCGCGAGACGGGCGGCCAGGTCCGTGACGAAGGTGGCGGTGTCCTCCCAGGTCGCCACCGCATGGCAGGGGACGCCGAGTGCCTTGACGGGATAGTCGTTGCCCTCGGGGTCAAGGCGGTCACCGACGAAGAGCATCTGTTCCAGGGGAATGTCGGTGATCTCGGCAAGCTTCTTCATGCCGTAGGCCTTGTCGATGCCCTTACGGGTGATGTCGACACTGGTGGAGCCTCCCGAGCGGACTTCCAGGTCCGGCAGCAACGCTGCGACGGCGTCGCGCAGGCGGCCCTTCTTCTCCCCCGTGGGATCCCACGCCTGCTTAGCTTCAAGGGGAGCCTCCTGGCCGAGCGCGGAGAAGGTGACCTGGCTGCCGCGATCCTCCAGCGCCGGCCCCCAGGTGTGCTCCTCCCACAGGCCCAGGCGACGCGCCTGGCTCTCGACCACGGCAATGGCCTGCTTCACCTGTGCCGGGGTGAGGTCGTTGGCGTAGACGAGGGCCCAATCGTCGTCGGCGTCCGGGGCGTAGGCGTAGTAACGCGTGCCGCAGGTGGGCATGAGGTGCAACCGACTCATCTCAGCGGGGTCGGCCGCTAAACGAGAAAGCACCTGGTCGCGGAATTGCCCGATCTGGCCTCCGGAGATGACGCAGACCGGGACGACGTCGAGCAGGGACCGCAGCGCGGTGGCCATGGGCTCGGGCATCGGCGACTTGGACGGGGCGAGTGTCCCGTCCAAGTCGAAGGCAACGAGCCTGGGGGGCGCGGTCGGCATATCAGCATCCGGAGTTAAGGGCATGGGGAGCATTGTGGCGCACGTGTTCCAGCGATGCGAAACCGTCCCCGGCAACTCGGGGTGTCGACGCCGCGTTACGGGGTGTCCTGCGGGTGCCTGAGGTGCTCGTGGGCGGCGGCGAGGGCGGCCTCACGGGCATCGGCATCCTCGCGCCGACCCCGCACGATGAGAGCCGTCACGGATACGGCCAGACCGCCCCAGATGATGACAATGGCGACGAGCATGACGGCGATTGCCTCTCCGGTCATCTCACTTCACCTCCTCGAGCACGTCCAGGTCAAGAGGGAGATAGTCGTCCACCGGCGTGCGCCACCGCATGCGAGTGAAGACGACGGTGGCGACGGCAACGAGGAAGATCATGCCCCAGCCGAAGGCCCCCTGCATGGCGACGGAGTACTCGTCATATCCGTCGGTGACGTAGGACCAGACATTCTGGACGAACATGTAGCCCAGCAGGAGCGGCGCGACGAAGGCGACGAGAAGGCGCCACCATCCGCCGATGATCCGGGTATCCGACACGAGGTTGAGGTGGCGCTGGAGCTCCTTGAGGCGGCGCAGCACCAGGCCGAGGCCAACGCACATGACAATTGCGGAGCCGACCACACCGATGTAGTTGACGTAGGCGTCGACAATGTCGAGGTCCCACAGGCCCGAGGCCGTGCCGAAGAGGATGAGGGACAGGGCGGCACTGGGCAGTCCGGCGGCCAGGGTGGCCTTGACATTGGACCAGCCGAGCTTCTCCCCGATGGCGGGGGCGACCACCTGCAGGATGGAGATGAAGGAGGTCAAGCCGGCCATGGAGAAGGAGGCGAAGAACAGGACGCCGAACACGGCACCGCCCGGCATCTGGGAAATAACCGTCGGGAAGGTGACGAAGGCCAGGCCGACGCCCTGAATACCCTCCAGGTCGGCAACGGCGACGCCCTCGACGTGCGCCATGAAGCCGAGGGTGGCGAACACGCCGATACCGGCAAGGATCTCAAAGGAGGAGTTGGCGAAGGCGGCGGTGAAACCGGTACCGACGAGGTTGGAGCGGCGCTTGAGGTAGGAGGCGTAGGTGAGCATGATGCCGAAGCCGATGGAAAGCGAGAAGAAAATCTGCCCGAAAGCGGCCACCCACACGGTGTAGTCGGTCAGACTGCTCCAGTCGGGGGTGAACAGCGTGTTGAGCCCATCGGTGGCCCCGGGCAGCAGAATCGCCCGCACCACCAGGATCACGAACATGATCACCAGCACCGGCAGGAAAATCCGGTTGGCGCGTTCGACGCCGCGGGACACGCCCCGGGCGACAACGAAGATGCCGAAGGCCCACACGAGGATGAGTGGGATGACGACTCCCACGACCGGGACCGGGGAGTAGGCAGGGGTCGAGGAGTCGGCCAGGCTGGTCTGGCCGATGTAGTCGCTGAAGAAGCCAGCGGCGTCGTCGCCCCAGGCAGTGGTGAGGGAGAACAATGTGTACCGCAGCGCCCAGGCGACGATGACCGCGTAGTAGGTCATGATGACGAAGCAGATGAACACCTGCCACCAGCCGAGCCACTCGAATCGCTTGGAAACGCGGCGGAAGATGGCCGGGGCCGAGCCGCGGAACCGGTGTCCGAGCGCATAGTCGAGGAAGAGCACGGGCAGCCCGGTAATGAGCAGCGCAATGATGTAGGGCACCATGAAGGCGCCGCCGCCATTGTTGTAGGCGGTGCCGGGGAAGCGCCAAATGTTGCCCAAGCCGATCGCGGAACCGACCGCGGCCATGAGGAATCCGAGTTGCCCGCTCCACTGCTCACGCGGGGGCATCTGGGCGGCGGTTGGGGATCCGGGGCTGGAGGGCATCGAGGACCTTCCGGGT
>NZ_JAWDJJ010000137.1:0-4754 GCF_032465695.1 Actinomyces sp. MRS3W | reverse complement strand
GGGCTTGGTGGGGGCGGTGGGTGCCAGGGCGGTGCCCAGACGCGTGATCGCCCGCCCCAGCCCGCCGGGCAGCATCCGCCCGAGCTTGCTCACCATGCGGGAGAGCGGGCTGAAGAAGACGTTGAGTTCTTCCACCCGCAGCAGCCTGGCGGCCACAAGATAGGTCACCGACATGCACACGGCCGCGACCAGAATGGTCACGAGGGCGTCGACCTGACGCGAGCCGCTCAGTGAGCCCCCTGCCGGGTCGAGCAGGCGGCGGATGAGCAGTCCCACCAGTACGGCCGGCAACGCCGAAATGATGAGGCGCACATAGGTGCTGATGACCCGGGCGCTGTCCAGATCCGGCAGGTGGCGGCGAATCAATGGCACCAGGGTGAGGAACCCGGCGATCTGGCAGGTGGCCGAGCCAACCGCCGCCCACACCATCCAGGAGGTGGCCGGCGCCAGCAGATAGGCGCCCGCGCACATGACGATGGGAATGATGCCGACGACGGTGTCGGCGATGAGCAGACGCTTGGTGTCCGCGTAGGCGAGCATGACCCGCTGCATGGTGAACCAGATGCCCTGCCCGACGATGCCAATCGCCAGCACCGTGAGGATGGGGGCGGAGGCATTGGCCTCGGCCCAGGAGATCGAGGGGACGAACACCTGCAGCGCGGGCGCCGCCAGCGTGCCGATGCCCGCCGCGAACAGCACGGTGAACACGGCGATGGAGCGCAGACCCAGCGAGAGGTCATCGCGCACCCCCTCCCGATCACCGGCGGCGGCCTTCTCACTCATCCGCGTGAACAAGGCGGTGATGATCGAGGTGGTGATGAGCGACTGCGGCAGCATGTACACCAGCTGAGCGTTGGCATACATCGTCGTGGACGGAACGATCACATCCGCGTAGGCGGCCGACTCCGCGGCCGTGACCGCGCGGGAGCCGAGGTTGATGGCGGCCAGGTCACCGAGGCTGACAATCCCCGTGCCCAGCAGCGCCCACAGGGCTACCCGGGACATGCTGCCCAGGCCCGTGCCGCGCACCCCGAAGATGATCCGCGGATGGAATCCCGAACGCACGAGCGGGATGTACAAGATGAGCGCCTGCGCGGCGATACCCAGCGTCGTCGTCGCCCCGATGAGAGCGATGCGCCCCGCATCCCAGATGCTCGGATCCTGGCCGGAGGTGTAGCCGCCGTAAATACGCAGGTAGGCGAGGATGGAGACAATCGAGATGATGTTGTTGAGGACCGGCGACCACATGTAGGGCCCGAAGCTGGAGCGAGCGTTGAGCACCTGACCCCACAGGGCGTACAGGCCGTAGAAGAAGATCTGCGGCATGCACCAGAAGGCGAAGGCGAAGGCGAGCGGCTGCCACCGGCCCAAGCCCGAGGCGTACAGCATGATGACCAGGGGCGCGGCCACCGTGAGCAGCGCCGCCACCGCGGCAATGAGGAGCGAGGCCGCGGTCAGCAGCCGGTTGACCAGCTCCTCCCCATTGCGTTGCCGCAGCGCGCGCACGATCTGCGGCACCAGGATGGCGTTGAGGATGCCGCCGATGAGCAGGTTGTACAGCTGCGTGGGCACGGTGTTGGCCGTGTTGAAGGCATCCGCCGCGCCGGAGGCGGTGGCACCCAGGGCGGTGACCAGCAACGCATTGCGCACCAGGCCCAGGATGCGGGAGGTAAGCGTGCCCGCGGCCATGACGGCGCTGGACCGGGCGATCGACGGCGCCGCCTTGGACGGTGCCTCCTGCGGCGTGTGGCTCGAGGTCCGGGTCTGCGCCCCGTCCTGCTTCATGTGCGCTCCCTGGGTGTGGCGGTGCGGCGTCCCCGGCGCACGGTCCGGATGATGCCGGCGACGAGTAGGACAACCAGGACCCCGCTGAGGATGCGGGTGCCGACATTCTCCCAGTCGGCCCGCACCCGCAGGTGGACCGTTGAGGGCGTGCCGACACTGGTCCCGTCGGCGGCCAGCAATTCAATGGTCAGGTCGACGTCACCGGAGCCGACGGCGGTCACCGGCACGCTGGCGGTGGTCTGCCCGCCCGCGGGAACGGTGACGGTGACGTCCTTGGATGTCTGCAGCCGGGGCGAACTCGACTCCAGATGCACGCGCACCGTCACATCCTGACCAAGGGAGGAGACGATGCGCACGGGCAGATCGGCGGCCGCAGCGATGAGGTTGATGGTGCTCGACGGCGCCGCCGCCAGCCCCTCGGTGACCGTCTCCCCCCGATTGCGGGCCTGCGCGATCATGGTGGTGCAGGCGGGCCCATCCGTGCGCCAGGACGCCGAGGTGGCCAGGGCGATGACATCGGTGGCCACGCCGAGGGCGCCATCCGGGTCGCTCAAGATCGACGCCACCAATTCCAGGCGGGTGGACGCCGCGCGCGCCGCCGCCAGGGTCATCGCCGTCAACTCGCCCTCGCCGGTGGTCGACTCCGGCAGCGGCATGCGCATCGCCTCGCTGCCTTCCGCCGCGGACTCGGCGGCCGTCTGTGTGAGCGCTTTCAAGTCCTGGGCCTGGGTCCAGGTTGACGAGGTGAGGGCGGTCAGGCGCTCGCGGAGCGTAGCGGGGTCCGTGCGCGCCGCATCCTCGCGGGACACCGCCACGATGACATCGCGGCTCATGGCCGGTGCCTGACGGGTGAGGATGGCGGTCTCGCTGCGCAGCAACTGGACCGCGTTGAGATCGGACAGATCCGCGTCGCCCTCCGTGGTCACCAGATTGCCGCTAATCGCCGCGGATAGCCCCGCGTCCGGGATGAGCAGGGTGCGCCCGTCCAAAATCATGGTGCCCGACGGCGTGTAGGTGAGGTCCTCCGCCACCGGGGCGTCGCCGGGGGCGGCCAGCACGGTGGTGACCGAATCCGGCAGGGCCGCGAGCGTGGTGGTGTCCAGGGCGCCGGTGGACCAGACAAGGTCGGTGGCGGCGCCCTCCTGGGCCGCCTGTGAGCTCGCGGCGCGGGTGAGGGCGGAGTCGATGAGGTCATTCTCGCCCAGGTGGGCCAGGGCGGCCAGGTCGGCGTCGGCCCACGGCAGGACGACGACGTCTCCCGCCGCGAGGGCTGCGGCGAGGCCCTCCCGGAGCGCGGTGGCGTCAGCGTCGGTGGACTCCGCGGTGGAGTCGGTTGAATCCGCTGTGGCAGTTGCGGCGTCGGTGGGGTCGGGTGAAGCTTCCGCGGTGCCGGTGGCGGTTGCCTGCGCGGCAGCGGAGCTCAGGCCAAGGGCGGCAAGCAGGGCCGGATCCACGGCCAGAACGACGCCGTCGTCCGCCAGGTCCAGCAGCCCGAGCACCCGCTCGCGCAGGGAGGAGAGTGTCTGGCCGGAATCCGCGTCGGCGTCGGCGGTCGAGGCGTCGTCGTCGGCCGAGGCGGAGGACACCGGTACCTCGGCCGGCTCGGCTGCGGTGAGGGCCAGCAGCTCCTGGGGGGATGCCGTCACCGGCACGAAGGCGGTCACCCGGGCGGGGCTAACCCGCACGCCCGGATTCCAGAGCAGGATGGTGCGATCCTGGGTGATGGTCGTATACCCCTGGGTCAAGGCCACCTGCACGCCGCGCGGACCCCACTGGTCGGTGTCGGTCAGCGGGAGATTCTCCGAGCTCAGGGTGACGGTGAAGCTCACTTCCGTCCCGGGGGCCACCGCCTCGGTCAGCGACTCCAGCTTGACGGTGGCCAGGGGCGTGTCGTGCTCCGCCGCCAGCCAGGAGGTCAGCTCCGTCGTCGTCAGGGCGGTGCGTGACTGCATCTGGACCACGAGCATGGGGTCCTTCAGCGTTTCCTCGGTGCCGTTGGTGATGGTGCCGGTGAGCGTCACGTCCTCTCCGGAGCCAATGACCTCGGGGGTCAGTTTCGTCACGGACAGGGTGACCCGCCCCTCGGTAACCGCATCGACGGTCGCGGGCTGAACGGAAACGGACGGGCCGGCGCCGGGAACGACGGCCTGCGCAGTCGGCGCCACCAAGAGGAGCAGCGCCGACAGCATCGCCGTCAATACCCGCACCACGGCACCTGGCCTGGTCGGGTGGAGGGCCGGGATGCGGCTCACCCGTCCCCCACCAGGATCTCCTTGGCCGCGGCGACGATGCGGCGCTCGTTGGGGTAGGCCAGCCGCCGGGCGACGTCGTCCAGGGTCACCCATTCGACGTCCTCCGCCTCGTGATCGGGATCATTCTCGGTGGTGAGATGACCACTGAGTGCCTCCAGGAGGAAGTGGTGGACGACCTTGTGCACGCGGTGGTCCTCGCCGGCGAACCAGTAGTCGACCGTGGCCAGGTGTCGCAGGACTCGACCGGTGATACCGGTCTCCTCTGCGATCTCGCGGACGGCCGCCTCCTCGGCGGTCTCCTCACCCTCCAGGTGCCCCTTCGGCAGGCACCACTCCAGTCGGCCGCCGCGGTTGCGGCGCGCAATGACGGCGGTGACGGCCCGGCCATCCTGAACGTCGATGATGAGCCCGCCCGCGCTGGTCTCGTCGACAACCGGCAGTGAGCGCGCGGTCGTGCGCCGCGGCCGGCTACCGGCGCGGGGCATACGAGTGCGGTGGGACGACATAGGGACACTCTAGGCGGTCTGCCCGGTGATCGGCCTCGCTTGCGTTCCGCGTGGCAGGCTTAGGCCGATGACCGACCGCCCTACCACCACCGCCACCACGCCCCCGTCCCGCCCGGAACACGGCACCCGCACCGCCGTCGTCCCCGAGGAGCGCCCCGACGCCGACGGCCTGACCCCCACGGCCCGTCGGGCGCTGCGACACCTGCCCGAC
>NZ_JAWDJJ010000136.1:0-9540 GCF_032465695.1 Actinomyces sp. MRS3W | reverse complement strand
ACCACGATGTGACCACCGCCTCCGGCGTCTTCTCCGCCGACCGGCTGGACCTGGGCACCCGCGTGCTGCTGCGTCAGATTCCCGACCCGCCGCAGGAGGGCACCTTCCTCGACCTCGGCTGCGGCTGGGGGCCGATCACCCTGGCACTGGCCGACGCGGCACCCGCCGCCACCGTGCTCGCCACCGACGTCAACGAGCGCGCCGTCGAGCTGACCGGCCGCAACGCCGCCGACGCCGGGCACAACCACGTGCGCGCCGTCGTCGCCGAGCAACTGCTGGCCGAGCTGCGCCAGGCGGGCACCCGAATCGACCTCATCTGGTCCAACCCGCCCATGCGGATCGGCAAACAGGCACTCCATGGGTTACTCACCGACTGGCTCGCCCTGCTGGCCGACGACGGCGAGGCCTGGCTGGTGGTGCAGCGGAACCTGGGCGCCGACTCCCTGGCCACATGGCTCACCAAGCAGGGCTGGGCGGTCTCCCGCGAGGCCTCCTCCAAGGGCTATCGACTCCTACGCGTCACCCGGCCCCAGTCCTGACCGGCCCGTCCGTCCAACGAACCGGTGTCTCCCAGGCCGCCGACCCCGGCTACCCTCCTGCCATGACCACGTCCGCCTCGCCCGCGCCTGCCGCGCATCTCGTGCTCACGCTGTCCTGCCCCGACCGTCCCGGCATTGTCCACGCCGTCTCCGGGGCGCTGGCCCGCCGCGGCGGGAACATCACCGAGTCCAAGCAGTTCGGGGATGAAGTCTCGGGGCTGTTCTTCATGCGCGTGCAGGTGCTCACCACGGTGCCGCGCGAGGAACTGGAAAAGGACCTGGAAGAACTCGCCCGCACCTACGAGATGGACTGGTCCCTGGATGAGGTGGGGCGCCGCGTACGCACCCTCATCATGGTGAGCAAGGAGGGGCACTGCCTGACCGACCTGCTCTTCCGCGCCCGCAGCCAGGGGCTGCCCATCGACGTCGTCGGCGTGGTCGGCAACCATGAGGACCTGAGGCCCGTGGCCGACTTCTACGGCGTGCCCTTCCACCACATCCCGGTGACCAAGGACACCAAGGAGACCGCCGAGTCCCAGCTGCTGGAGCTCGTAGCCGCGCTCGACGTCGAGCTGGTGGTGCTGGCCCGCTACATGCAGATCCTCTCCCCCGCCCTGTGCGAGCGCCTGCACGGCGGAGTCATCAACATCCACCACTCCTTCCTACCCAGCTTCAAGGGCGCCAACCCCTATCGGCAAGCACACGAGCGCGGCGTCAAGCTCATCGGCGCCACCGCCCACTACGTGACCCCGGACCTGGATGAGGGCCCGATCATCGAGCAGGACGTCACCCGCGCCGGCCACGAGGACTCCGTGGACAATCTGCGCGCCAAGGGCCAGGACGTCGAGCGGCGCGTCTTGGCGCAGGCGGTGCGCTGGCATGCCGAGCACCGGGTCCTGCTCAACGGTCACCGCACCGTCGTCTTCGCCTGAGCCCCCGCCGCGCCTACCCGGACCTCCGGCCGGGATTTGCTGACACCCCTTGCCGCTGGAACGTGAGTGGCGACACACTCAAGCCGTGCCCGGCTCTCTCATTCTGCGTCTTCTCGCCGTCCTCACCACCACCATGGTCGCCGGCTTCCTCACCATGTACTGCCTGACGATCGGCGGCTATTTCAGCCACATGGTGCGCACCGCCCAGATCGAGGACCTGCAACGCACCTATGCGCCCTTCCGACGTCGCACCCACCTGAAAACGATCTACGCCGCGGCCATGCTCGTGCAGTTCTTCATCGCCGTCGCGGCACTGACGTCGGGCTGGCACGCGCCCCTCACCGGCCGCGTACTGGCCGTCTGCGCGCTGCCACTGCTGCTGGCCGTGCACCGGATCACCGGCTTCACCAACCCCGAGGAGACGCTGGTCTCCGGTCAGGCCCTCTCCGACGCCGAGGCCGCCCGCTACCTGCGTCTCAACCTGCCGCTGCACGCGTTCTATGCCTGTTTCTACACGCTCACAGCGGCCTGGACGCTGGTTGAGCTGACCCACATCTGAGGCGCGGTGTCAAAATCCCTGATAAACGACGCCAACCGTCTCTTAGCCGCGGAGCAGAACCGCATGATTCCAACGATGCGCATGAGGCGATCCGCGCCCGCGGCCCCGTTTGTCATCGATTTTGACACCCACACCCCTCATAGCCGACGCCGCAGCGCCCAGACGCCCGCCCCCACCCCGACCAGGGCGGCGATTGCTCCGCCCAGCAGTATCGGGCCGGGCGACGGCGGCTGGGTCATCCAGGCCTGCGCCTGCATGCTTTCGAACACGTACGCCGGCGGCCAGAAACGATCGAATGCCTGGACCGCGCGCGGCAGTGTGGCGACCGAGGAGAAGCCTCCCGCAGCGAAGAAGGAGCCTGCAAAGGTGATCATGAGGAGCGGCTGGATGGTGCGGTAGTCGCGCAGCCAGGCGCCGACGGCGATGCCGACACCCGCGCACGCAATCGACACGAGGGCGGCAATCGCCACGAGGACGGGCAGCCGCCCGACCGGTATGCGCACCCCGAAGACGCCGACCGCGACCATCAGCGTCACCAGGGTGTTGATGGCGCCGGCCGCGATCGCCGCCAGGAGCATGCCCGTGGTCAGATCGGTGAGCGGACGGGGAGCGAGCCGAATCTCCTTGACGGTGCGCCGCTCCCACTCGCGGGCGACCATGATCGCGGCGTTGAGCGCCGAGCCGACCATGATGGCCAGGATGACGGCGCTGTGGGCGATGAAGGTGCGGCGCGGCACGTCGTCGACCCGGGTGGTGGTCTGGGTGACGGTGACAGGCGCCTGTCCGGGCGCGTTCGCGGCGGCGTAGTCCTGTACCGCCCGGGTCAGGCGCAAGCGGGCGTTCTTCATCATGTCGGTGTTGATGTTGTACACGCGCGTGTACAACACCGGAATCTCACCGGCATCAATGCGCTCATCGAAGTCCTCGGGGATGGTGACCACCAGGTGCAGGCGTCCCTCATCCACGAGTCGGCGCGCCTGGTCCGCATCGGTGGTGACCACCCGGAAGTAGGGGCTGATATTTCCGCGCAGCTCGCGCACCTGGGTTTCGAAGGCCGCAGCGTGCGCGCCGCCGCCCTCATTCACCAGCCCGATGTTCCACTCGTCGCCGCCGAAGCCGAAGAGGATGCCGCACAGGAACATGAGCACAAGGGGAATGAGCATGGGACCGACCAGGGCCTGTCGGTCGCGCGCCCACTGGCGCATGCCTTTGCGGGCGATGGCGCCGATACGATCCAGATGTCGAATCGCCGGGGCGGGCATGGGGCCAGGGGCTCGGTGGATCGGTGTTGCCGTGGAAGTCATGGGTCACTGCCCTCCGGAGAGTTGAGAGTAGGCGCGGCGCAGCAGCCATCCCGCCAGGGTGAGGATCGCCGCCGTCGCCACCAGCACGATGGCCAGGTTGCCGGGTAGGTCGGCGGTGTCGCCGGTGAGCATGATGCTGCGCGCGGAGTTGAAGGCGTAGGTCGTCGGCAGCACCCGTGAGAGCTGCCACAGCCCGGTCATCGGCTGCCCCCAGGCGAGCCCGCGCATGGACTCCTCATTGCCCGAAACCAGGAAGAACGCGACGGCCAGGGTGATGAGCACCGAGGCGGTCACCAGCGTCTTCTTGGAGGCCACGCCGACGACGGCACCGATACCCGATCCCATGAGCAGCGCGGCGAGGATGATGCCCGCCATGGCCAGCAAACTTCCGGTCGGCCGGAAGTCGAAGCCGACCACGAGCACCACGAGCACAAGCGCCACCGAGGCCAGCGACTGCCCGAGCCCGGCGAGTACCTTGCCGGCCACCAGCGCGCCGCGTCCCAGCGGCGCGAGTAGCAGGTCCTTGACCGTGCGGTCGTTCCACTCCGAGGCCACCTGCAGCCCGGTGTTGACCATGGCCGCATACAGGCAGCCGAAGAGCAGCAGGCTCGTGGAGATGTAACCGAGCATGGTGGGGTCCCGCGGCAGCCACCGCGTCTCCTCCACTCTCACCACCGGTTCCGTCAGCTCGTCGTCGAGCGCGCGCACCGCCGCGTCCAGCCGCAGCCGCAGGTTCTTGGAGTAGTCGGAGTTGATGTTGTTCAGCCGCAGCTGGACCGTGGCTTCTCCGTCCGCCGCGGCGCGTGAGAATCCTTCGGGAATGATGATGACGGCGAGTGCCCGCTGGGTGTTGAAGGCGTCGGGGGCCTCGCCCGGATCGGTGGTCCGCACGTCGTAGTAGGGGCCTTCGTCAGAGCCAATGGTGCGCAGGACCTCAACGAGGCGCGTCGCCGTGGATCCGCCGTCGTAGTCGGCGACCACGACCGGATTGTTGTTGGAGACGGGCACGATGAGCGAGTAGAAGAAGATGAATACGAGGGGGACGACCACGCTGATGACCATGAGGAAGGGCTGGCGGACGAACCGTGTCCAGTCCTTGATCGCAATGGCCGCGACTGCTCGGAGGGCTCTCATGCTCCGCCCCCGTCCCGCAGCGCCGTACCGGTCAGGTCCAGGAAGACATCGTTGAGGTCGGGGCGCCGGATGCCGACGACGACGGCGCTCGGGTCCCGTTCAACGAGCCAGTCGAGGATGGCGCGGGTGGTGGCCGGAGCGCCGTCGGCCGATACCGAGGCGACGCCGTCGTGCCAGGAGACGCCGGTGACGCCGGGCAGTTGCGCCAGCTCCGGAATCGGGCGGGCGGTGCGGATGTCGATGAAGGTCTGGCCGAGTCGGCCGCGCAGTTCGTCGGGAGTGCCGGAGGCGATGAGGACGCCGTGATCGAGGATGGCGAGATTGTCGGCGAGCGCCTGGGCTTCCTCCATGTAGTTGGTGGTCAGCAGCACGGTGCCGCCGTCGTCGGCGATGCGCCGCACCCGTTCCCACAGGGCGGCGCGGGACTGGACGTCGACGCCGAGGGTGGGCTCGTCCAGCACCACGACGCTGGGGGCGGTGAGTAGGGCGCGAGCGAGGGCCAGGCGCCGCTGCATGCCGCCGGAGTAGGTGCCCACTCGGTCGCGTCGTCGCTGAGCCAGGCCGACGAGCTCAAGGACCTCGTCGATGCGCTCGCGTCGGCGTCGCCGGGCCACGCCGTAGAGGCGAGCGTGGAAGGCGAGGTTCTCGTCCGCCGTCAGGTCGTTGTACAGGGCGGTCTCCTGCGGGACCACGCCCAGCCGGGAGCGCACGGCGGTGACATTGGTGCGCACGTCGATGCCCTCGCACACAATCGTTCCGCGGGTTGGTCGCAGCAGGCCGCACAGGAGGTTGACGGAGGTGGTCTTGCCCGAGCCATTGGGGCCGAGCAGACCGAAGATCTGGCCGCGTTCGATGTTCAGGTTGAGGCTCTCGAGGGCGACCAGCGGCTCGGCATGGCGTCTGGGGAACTCCATGTGCAGGCCGCGGAAGCTGACGGCGCAGTCGGCCGGCGATGGCGGTCTCGGGGCAGCGCGGGAGGCTGGCGCGGCCGTGTCCGGGCGGAGCGGGGCGGTACCGGTGTTGTGTGAGGCGGTCATGGTTGCCAGCGAACGCCATCGCGCCCCATGATTTCTACTGTGGTGAATAAACGACGCGGTCGTCCCTCAGGCCCCTCGGACAGACGGGAGCGGATCCTGCACGCCGCCCGCGACCGCTTCGAGCACGATGGTTATGCCCGCGCCTCCCTGCGGTCGATCGCCCGACAGGCCGACGTCGACCACGCCCTCATCACCTACTACTTCGGCTCCAAGGAGGGACTTTTCCGCGCCGTCGCCGAACTCGCGCTGAGCCCTGCACAGGGGTTCGACATCGTGACCTCCAAGGTACCGCCGGAGTATCTGGCCGAGGCTCTGCTGCGCGCCACCCTGTCCGCTTGGGACCGTCCCGACTACCGCGCCGGCCTTGCCCGCCTGTTCGCGGACGCCCTGGCATCCCCGTCCGGTTCGAGGGTGCTGCGGGAATATCTGCAGTCGGAGATGATGGCGCGCCTGTCGGAATACATCGAGGGCCCCGACGCCGCCCAGCGAACGGCTGCGGCGGCAGCCATCATCGGCGGCCTGTTCCTCACCCGCTACCTGCTACGACTCGAGCCGGTGACCTCGCTCCCCGCCGACGACGTCGTCGCCCAGCTGGCGCCCGCACTGCACTCGGCGCTCGGGCCGCGTCGGGCCGTGCACTGACCGCGCACAGTCGGCAGCTCACGACCGGGCGCACGGCACGGTCTGAGGACTGCACCCCGACCGCCTCATCTCCCCTGGCGCCGACACCGGCACCAGTGACACGCCGAGGCCGTTGAAGTGGCTGGCTGTGCTGATGCGATGTGGCTGCGACGTGGCCCGGCGCGCCCGCAGCGAGCGCGTGACCCGGAACCGGGAGCCGTCCCCGGGGCTGCCCAGCGGGGACAGCGGGACCCTCTACTACGCCAGTTCACCGTCTAGTACGCCGGTTAGGGGTCTGCTGAAGGCCTCGGAAGCCTTCAGCGGTCCTCGAAGTGGCGTAGTAGACCCCGAACAGGCGTAGCAGACGCAGCCGCAGGCCCAGTGCCGACCACTGGGGCGCAGTCATGGGACCGCATCCCGGCCACCACGGGACAAGATCCCGGCCGGCGTTCCGAGACTTAGCCCACCCTCAGCAACTTCGCACGGTTTCGGCACGTTACAAGTGCCGGTTTCGGCATGTTATTAGTGCCGGTTTCGGTGAGGGCGGTTCGGGGGCCAGAGCGCCGTTCCCAATTCGTGATTCTTGAAGTGCCTCGGCTAGGGTGAAGGTTCGCGGACTACTCGGAGGCTTCTCATGACCAACTATCCCCCGCCCGATCAGCGCTCCCCGTATGCGGACAACGGCGGGCGGCCGCGCAGCTACGACGTGCAGCCATGGCGGAAGTGGACCTACTACACCGGGGGCGTCCTCGTGGGCATCGGCCTGCTGCTCTTCTTCAGCGTCTTTATCGCCGCCATCGCCGGCTTCGCGGGGATCGGTGCCTCGTCAGGCTCCCCCTTGGCCATGGGTGACAGTATCGGTCGCGCATTCCGGTTCTTCCCCCTGTCATTCGTGGGCTTCTTCCTCATTGGAATCGGCCAGTGGATCCGAGGGGTCGGCAAAAAGGGCCTGGCGGGCTCCGGCGTCGTGCTGTCACCTCAGGGAGAGGCTCGCGATGCCGAGCCATGGAGGCGCTCCGAGGGCGCACAGGACCAGATGCGACTGGAAGAGATTCCTACCCTGCGCACCGCAATGGAAGGTGCCCCCAAGCCCGCGGATTCCCCGGCCGAGGTGGTCAAGCTGCGCTGCCGCTCCTGCGGTTACCTGGAGACCGAGGACGCCGCCTTCTGCTCCCACTGCGGCCAGCGCATCTGACCGCCCCTGGTCACGGCGCTCGCCCGCGCCTACGGTGAGGGCATGAGCGAGCACACCAACGTCCCTCCGCACGCCAACCCGTACCGCGAACTGCTCTTCGCCTCGCTGGAGCGCTCTCGCGAGCGCTTCGACCGCGCCCTGGACGGCGTGAGTGTGGAGCAGGCCAACACCCAGCCCACTCCCGAGCTGGCCCCGCGCATCGACTCCCTGACCTGGCTGGTGTGGCACACCGCCCGCGAGATCGACATGCAGGTATCCGCCCTTGCCGGCACCCAGATGCTGTGGACTACCGGCGGCTTCAAGGAGCGCTTCGCCCTGCCGCTTCCGGACGACACCGAGGACTGGCGCCACACCCCCGAGCAGGCCGCACTGGTGCGCGTGGATGACCTCTCCGTCGCCACCGATTATCTCGACGCCGCCTACGGCCTCATCCGCGACTACCTGGGCGGGCTGTCGGCACAGGCGCTGGACGACGTCGTCGACCGCTCCTGGGACCCGCCGGTCACCCGCGGCGTGCGGCTGGCCTCCATCATCGACGACGCCGCCCAGCACTCCGGCCAGGCCATGTACACCCGTCGACTACTCGGCCTGCCCGGCTGACGCTATCCCGCCTGCGCGGGGGACACCGGCGACGTCGTCCGCACCAACCGCCGCGCCGCGACACCGTCCGCCAGGAGGTAGCCAACCGCGATCGCCGTCAGCGGCACCAGCCCGACGGCCTCAGCTCACGACCTGGCCGCTGTGCACCACCTGGAGCGGGCGCAGGTCGGAGTCGGTGACGACGACGTCGGCCCGCCGCCCAGCCTCCAGGGCACCGATGCTCGAATCCCCCAGGATGCGAGCGCCCTGCACGCTCGCCGCATAAACAGCGTCGACCAGCGCCACGCCGCCCCGCCAGGTCGTGCGCACCACGTCGATGAGGTGCGCGGTCCCGCCGGCGATCGTGCTCTGACCGCGCAAACAGGCCACGCCGCCCGCAACCGTCACCGGCAATGAACCCAGCACATAGTCGCCGTCGGACATCCCCGCAGCGGCCATGGCGTCGGTGACGAGCACGACGTTGTCCCGTCCCAGCGTGTCGAACACGTCCCGCACCAGCTCGGGCGCGAGGTGCACTCCGTCCCCGATCAGCTCCACCACGCAGCGGCCCCGCGCCGCGGCCGCCACCAGTGCCGGAACCGGTCCCGGGTCGCGGTGATGCACCGGACGCATCCCGTTAAATAGGTGCGTGGCCGTGACCCGGTGCGAGCGGATCGGATCCCCCGCGTCCTGCCGCGCGGCCAGCCGCTCCGCGGCCTCGTCGACGGCGGCCCGCGTCACCTCCGCCGCCGCATCCGTATGGCCGAAGGAGGGTAGGGCACCGCCCTCAATGAGCGCCGCCACGACGCCGTCGTCCCCTCTCACGCCGGGTCGCTCCGGCGCCAGGGTCATCGTCGTCAGGTATCCGCCGCCCAGTTCCAGCAGTTCTCGCGTGAGGGCGGCGTCCGGAGCGGCGATCTGCTCGGGGTTCTGCGCGCCGCAGCGCTCGGGGGAGATGAACGGCCCCTCCAGGTGTATACCCGCAAGCTCTCCGCACTTGCACAATCCCGCCAGCAGGGCCACCCGTTCGCGCAGCACCGCCGGCGACGCCGTCACGCACGAGGCCACCAGACTGGTCGTGCCATGACGACGGTGCTCTCCGACCACCGTCATGGCCTGGTCGGTATTGACCGCGTCGGGGAAGGACTCCCCGCCCCCACCGTGGCAGTGCACATCAACCAGCCCCGGCAGCACGTAGCCGCCTTCGGGCGCATAAGCCGCAGCCGCGAGCGCCGCTCCGAACCTGGCCCGCACGGCCTTGGATGCCGGACCCACCCAGACGATCCGCGCATCCTCAAGGACCACGAGACCATCGTCAATGATCGTTGTCGGGGTCACCACCCGACCTGAATACGCGGTGACACTGCTCACGCCCCCATGCTACCGGCGCGGCGGCCTCACGGGTCGCAAACGAGTCGTTGCGTCTCAGGCGAGCCGGCGCTCGACCGCAGACACCGCCCGCGTCACCGCGCGCTCCAGCCGGGCGGACCGGCGGGCGTCATCGGCCCACAGCAGGCCCTCCCCGACGGGCCGCACCGCCACCACGCGACCCCGGTCCACGAGCAGTGGGCGGAACATGCCGTTGCGCGCGGGGCAGATCAGCCTCTCCCCCGCGGCGTCGGTCAGGCACAGGCGGTTCT
>NZ_JAWDJJ010000135.1:0-16653 GCF_032465695.1 Actinomyces sp. MRS3W | reverse complement strand
GCTCAGGGGCAGGGTCCCGGCGGCAAGAAGCCGGTGACCAAGCAGTGGTGGTTCTGGACCATCATCGCTGTGGTCGTGCTGGCGTTGATCATCGGCATTATTGTGGCGGTGAGCGGCGGCGACGACGAGGCCAAGGACGACTCCACCACGTCATCTCAGACGCAGAGCCGCTCTTCCGATGACTCCGACGACCAAGACGACACCGCGACGAATTCCGGCGACGATTCGGGGGACGACTCCAATTCCTCCAGCGACGTGGGCACCACCATGGACAACCCGGGTGACCCGCAGACGCAGCAGATCACCTTCACCGCCAGTGAGTATGCCACCGACCCCGACGCGTCCATGGAGGTGCAGTTCGGCTCCGTCGAGTGGGACGCGAGCGCGGATGTCGAGGCGGAGGCCGGCAAGTACAGCTGGGAGGACCCCGGCAGCGGCAACGTCTACATGCGTGTTCCGGTGACGGTCACCTACCACGGCAAGGGCCAGATGAACTCCTACGAACTCGAGATCGACTACGTCAAGGACGGCAACACCACCGAGCCCACATTGATCTACGTCGACACCGACTTCCGGTACCAGGACATGCCGCGAGACGGAGGCTCGGCCACCGGCTACTTCATGTTCATCATCAGCGAGGAGGACGCTAAGGCCCAGGAGGGCGTCTTCGCCGTCTCCGGCTTCAACAACGACGAGCTGTACATGCAGGCCAAGTCGTGGTGACTCCAACGCACTGACGTACGGCATATCCACATATGCAAGCGCGGCGACGGCGGCACTCATCCCATTCGGTGAGTGCCGCCGTCGGCGTATCCAAGACAAAACCACGCGGCATGGCGGAGGGCACGGACGAGCCGACCTGTACGCCGGGTTCTGTTGCCGCCCGCCGTTACCGGCGTGGCGGTGGCGACCATCCATCTTGGACCATCGTTGCCGATGGCCTCACGCGACCTACCCGCAGGCTCGGGCGAGCTACCCTCTCCGCCACCACGTGGCGGGCACCTGCTGCGCGGTCTTGCTCCGGGCGGGGTTTACCTAGCCGTGGCGGTCACCCGTCACGCTGGTGGGCTCTTACCCCACCGTTTCACCCTGACCGGCCGACGCCGGCGGTCTGTTTTCTGTGGCACTATCCCGCGGGTCACCCCGGGTGGCCGTTAGCCACCGCCCTGCTCTGTGGAGCCCGGACGTTCCTCGATCCGCCGGTTGCCCGACGGTACCGCGGCCGCCCGGTCGGCTCGTCCGCAGGGCGACTCTAGCAGCCCACAGCCTCTTAAAGAGGCACGAAGCTCGCGGACATCATCGAGGGGCTCCTCACCACCCTGCTCGTGCCAACGGGCCCTGACGCCGATACCGCTGGCGGGCCCGGCCCGGCAGAGGCGCTCCACCGTCTGGGGCTAGCCCCGCTGCTGGACGAGGTCGTCCCCTTCTAGCTCAAGGATCCAGCCGGCTGCCGACCGAGCCGAGACTTCGCCTAGTTCTCCATACGCACAACGATGACGTCGTTGTCCTCGGCGTGAATGACCTCATCGAGCGGCGCGGCGACGATTCGTGCATGCTCCTGCGGGCTGATCTCCACACTGCCGCCCTCGACTCGGCGCCCATACAGGGCAACGGCCCCGAGCCCACCGGTGGCGGCACGCACCGCCTCGTATTCGGCTAGTAGCCCGGCATCGATGGTGGCGGCCAGCTGGTCGCGGTGAGTGCGGGCGTCGGCGATCTCGGCGTCGAGGCGGGCGAAGTCGGCATCGCGGGAGGCCGTCAGTTCTCGCCCGCCGGCGCGGATCTCCTGCTCCTGTGCCGTGGCCTCGTCGACCTCGGCGCGGGCGGCGTCGAGCGCCTCCATGGCGGCGATCTGCGCCTCCTCGAGTACTGCCTGACGGCGGCCGAGCTGGTCGATCTCGGATTGAATGGCGGGCAGGTCACGGGCCGCAGCGGTGCCGGCCGTCAGGCGCTCGCGCAGCACGGCGGCACGATGCACCACCTGTTCCACTTCCTCCTCGCGCATGGTGGCGTTGGCCTGCGCCTCATCAAGCGCAGCTGCGGCGACGACGGCACGCCGCCGGTTGGCCTTGAGACGCTCGACCGTGGCCTCAATGCGGGCGAGCACCGGTAGGTGCTTGCGCTCATGAGTGAGGCGGGCGAGCTGCGAGTCGAGCTTCTGCAGGTCGATGAGCAGTCGCTGCTGGCTGATAGGGGCGCTGGTCACGGCTGAGTCCTTCGCTGGTCCGTCGGGCTGGGTATCGTAATGGGTCACTGCGCGGCTGTGGAACCGGTGCTGAGGCGCAGTGCCCACGGGTCGGTGACAACCTGCGACACGTGGGTGAAAAGTGTATGCCCGCGCGCAGTCGCGGCTGCCTCCAGGCGGGCGGCGAGAGGTGGCAGCCCCACCCATTCTGTGGCCCAGTGGGTGCCGCACAGCAGATAGGGGCGGCCGCCCTCGAGGTGTTCGCTGGCCGGGTGGTGCCGCAGGTCTGCGGTCAGGAAGACGTCGACGCCGGCCTCACGAGCAGCGCCAAGCAGCGAGTCCCCGGCACCGCCGGATACAGCGGCCGTCTTCACGCTGGCATCTAGGTCTCCGCCGACGAGCAGACCGGGCGCCGAGTCCGGTAGGGCGGCGGCAACGCTCGCCGCGAAGTCCCGCAGCCGGGTAGGGGCCGGCAGGGAGCCGATGCGGCCGATGCCCTGGGTCGGGTCGGCCGGGTTGGGCTGCAGCGGGCGCGTCTCCATCAGGCCGACGCGGGCGGCCAGGGCGGCGGCGACGCCGCCGTGCGCGGCATCGAGAGTGGTGTGAGCGTTGGCGAGTGCAATGCCTGCGCGGATGAGCCGGTGCACCACCGTGCCCTTGGGGTCGATCGCCGAAACATGGTCGGTGCCGCGCAGGTAGAGGGGATGATGCGTGATGATGAGGTCGACGCCGCGCTCGATGGCCTCGTCGACGACGACTCCAACGGGGTCCACGGCCAACAAGATGGAACGCACCGGTGCCGCCGGGTCACCGCAGATGAGCCGGTTGGAATCCCACGGCTCGGCCAACTGCGGCGGTGCGGCCGTGCGTAGCATGACCTCTACGTCCGCGACGGTCAGCGGGCTGGCCGTGCGGGGGGCCGGGGCGTCGTCGGGGCAGGACTGGCTCATGGGGCCAGGGTAGCGACCATGGTGCCCCTGGCGGGACTCGAACCCGCACGCCCGTAGGCAGCGACTTTTAAGGTCGCGGTGTCTACCGTTCCACCACAGGGGCCAGCCGCCGGGAGCGGTACCCCCTCTGGGATTCGAACCCAGGACCATGTGCTTATCAGGCACGGACGAGGTATAAGCTCGCTGCTCTAACCACTGAGCTAAGGGGGCATGCGGCCGGTGACGCGGCCGCAGTGCCGGCTGCGCCGTCGGTCGGCGGGCCGACGGATCCAGACTAGCAGGCGCGGGGTAGTGAATTTCCCACCCCTCCCTGTACGTCATCGACCAGGTGGGCCTAGCCTTACTACTCCAGTACTACTCCAGTCATGTGCCGCGCGCCCCATCCGGCGCGCACGTCCCGGGAAGAACAAGATGAAACTCGCGCAGCGTGCCCAAACCGCACCGCCCTTCCACGCCATGAGCATCGGCGCCCGCGCCCGCGACATTGAGGCGCAGGGGCACACGGTGGCCAAGCTCAGCCTGGGCGAGCCGAACTTCGGTGCGCCGCCGACGGTGCGCGAGGCCCTCGCTCGCGCCGCCTACCAAGAGCTTCCCTACACGCCCGCCGCGGGACTGCCCGCGCTGCGGCATGCGATCTCCGGCTTCTACCGGGAGCGCTACCACGTCGCGGTGGATCCGGAGCGGATCATCATTACCGCGGGTGCCTCCGCCGGGCTACTGCTGGCCACGGCCCTGACCACCGAGCCCGGCGACGACGTGGTCATCGCCGACCCCAGCTACCCCTGCAACCGGGAGCTGGTGGCATCCTTCGGGGGCCGCATTGTGCCGGCAACGACGACCGAGCAGACGCGCTACCAGTTGGATCTGGACGCCATGGACACCGCCTGGACTCCCTACACGAATGCCGTCATGATGGCGACGCCATCCAACCCCACGGGCACGTCGATCCCGTTCCCCGAGCTGGAGCGTCTATGCAGGGTGGCACGCGCGCGGGGCGCCTGGCGGATCGTTGACGAGATCTACCTGGGCCTGTCCGACCCGGACGGGCACGGCCGACCGGCCCGGACGGTACTGAGCACAGACCCTGAGGCGATTGTCATCTCCAGTTTCTCCAAGTACTTCGGCATGACCGGGTGGCGGCTGGGTTGGGTGGTGCTGCCCGAGGAGCTGGTGGAGTCGGCGCGGAACCTGGCAGTCAACTACTTCCTATGCGCCTCGACGCCGGCGCAGATCGCCGCTCTGGAAGCGTTCACGCCCGTGGCACTGAACCTGTGTGAGGAGCGTCGAGTTGAGCTGATGAACCGGCGTCAGCTGGCGCTGACCGGGTTGCGGCGCGCCGGACTTGAGATTCCGGTCGAGCCCGACGGGGCCTTCTACATCTATTTCGACGTGTCCGACACAGGGCTGTCGTCCTGGGACTTCTGCATGCGGGCGCTGGAGGAGGCACATGTGGCCCTGACACCGGGACGAGACTTCGGGGTACGCACCGCGGAATCGCATGTACGGCTGTCCTACGCCGCCTCCCCTGAGGAGATCACCGAGGGACTGGAGCGTTTGGGCCGCTTCATGAACACGCTGGGTTGACGCCCACCGGCCAGTAACCGACGCACCCCCGCCAGCCCGGTGGCCGAGTTCTGTGCCCAGCCGGGCACCCACACGGACAGGGCCAGGTCGATCAGGCCCAGCAGGGCGGTGGCGGGTTTGCGCATCAGGTCCTCGCCTACGCGGTAGTCCTGCGCCCGGGCTAGGCGGGCAGCCAGGTCCGGGCGCTGCCGATGCAGGAACAGTCGCGCCTTGAGCCCGTGCACCGGGTCCGAGACGATGATGATGCGGGCGGCATCCTCAATCATTGGGGTCACGGCGGCAATGTTCTCCCAGGTGGAGCGGCTGGTGCTCTCCAGGGCGAGCGGCCCGCTATAGCCGCAGTCGACGATGGCGTAGCGCGCCATGAGCTCGGCCTCCGGCACCGCTCCGGCCACCGGCCCGCCCGACAGCACCAGCAGGGAGTCCGGTGCGCTGCGGCTGCGCAGGCCGGCGCGAACCCGGCTCCGGTTCCGTCGGCTGGCGACGTGTCCGGCATCGGCGTGGCCGAGTACGACCACGGCCTCTCCCCCACCGCTAACCGGTGCGGCCCCGCCGCCGAACAGACAGTGTGAGGCCACCCAGTGCACCATCTCTCCGGCGGCAAGCACGCCGGCACCGACGGCTGCACACGCCAGCCACGGGCGGAAGGCGGGTAAGGAGCGGGGCAACGGATACTCCTACGGAGCTGTCACTGCTGTTGGTGGTGGACCCGGCCGGGCTCGAACCGACGACCTACGCGGTGTAAACGCGTTGCTCTACCAACTGAGCTACAGGTCCATATCCGCCGTGGCGGCGGCTGCCGCCGCTCACGCGGAAGCAGAACCGTAGTGTACGCCGTCGGCAGGTACGACGGCGTCAGCGCCGTCGACTGGAGACGCGAATGCCGCTCCAGTGCTCGCCCATGGAGGCTGCCGAGGTGGCGTGCATGCCGGCGGTGCGTGCCGCCTCCTCGATCTCGGTGGCGTCCACCGCCCCGGTGGTGCGTGCCTTGGGGGTGAGCACCCAGACCAGGCCGTCGCCGTCGAGGTTGGTCTGGGCGTCCACAAGAAGATCGGTGAGGTCGTCAATGTCGCCGTCGTCGTCGCGCCACCAGATGATGGCGGAGTCGGCGACGTCCTCGAAGTCCTCGTCAACCAGTTCGGTACCGGTCTGTGCCTGGGCGGCCTGTCGCAGGGTCTCGTCGACGTCGTCGTCGTATCCGAACTCCTGGATGATGAGACCGGGGGCGAAGCCGAAGGCTCCGGCCGCTGTGCTCGTCACTGTGATTCTCTCCGTTTCATGCCGGGGCCTCAGGGCCCGTGGGTCCGCCGCGGTGCGCGACGCGTGGGTACTAGCCCATCGCACCGGACCTGCCGCGCGCAAGCGAACACGCCCGGACGGGGGCAAGGGGCTGGGGTACATGCATCGTTGCAGTCACTCTCCCCACATCGAGGATGTCACCGATACCATCGTGACGCTAGGACCTAGTTCCCGATTCTCAAGAGGATCATCATGAGCCCCACCGACGATTATCTGGCGAACGACGCCGACCCGGAAGAGACCCGCGAGTGGCGTGACTCGCTCGCGGCCGTCGTGCGGGAGCAGGGCGCCGACCGCGCGCGCTTCCTGCTGCAGGTCCTGCAGACCGAGGCGCAGGACCACCAGCCGGCCCCGCCGACGCAGCTGACGACCCCCTACCGCAATACCATCGCCGCCGCGGATGAGCCCGCATACCCGGGCGACGCCGACACCGAATTGACCTACCGCCGTTGGGTGCGTTGGAACGCCGCCGTCATGGTCGCCCGCGCGCAGCGTCCCGGCGTCGGAGTCGGCGGGCATCAGTCCACCTACGCGTCGGCCGCCACCCTGTACGAGGTTGGCCTCAACCACTTCTTCCGCGGCAAGGATCATCCCGGCGGCGGCGACCACGTGTTCTTCCAAGGGCACGCCTCCCCCGGCAACTACGCTCGCGCCTTCCTCGAGGGGCGGCTGAGTGAGGCCGACCTGGACGGTTTCCGACAGGAAGTCTCCCGGCCCGCCGGTGGACGGGGCCTGCCCTCGTATCCGCATCCCCGGCGCATGGAGGATTTCTGGGAATTCCCCACCGTGTCCATGGGTCTGGGGGCGGCCGCCGCCATCTACCAGGCCTGGTTCGACCGTTACCTCGCGGGGGCCGACATCAAGAACACCTCCGCCCAGCACACCTGGGCGTTCCTCGGCGACGGCGAGATGGACGAACCCGAATCCCGCGGCATGCTGCAACTCGCCGCCAACCAGCGCCTGGACAACCTCACCTTCGTCATCAACTGCAATCTGCAGCGCCTGGACGGCCCGGTGCGCGGCAACGGCAGCATCATCCAGGAACTGGAGGCGAGCTTCCGCGGTGCCGGCTGGAACGTCATCAAGGTGATCTGGGGGCAGGGCTGGGACCGGCTACTGGCAGCGGACCAGGACCATGCCCTGGAACGGCTCATGGGCAACACCCCCGACGGTGACTATCAAACCCTCCAGGCCAATGACGCGGCCTACCTGCGCGAGCACTTCTTCGGCCGGGACCCGCGCGCCGCCAAGCTGGTCGCGGACTGGACCGACGCCGAACTCCGCGCCCTGCGGCCGGGCGGCCACGACGCGCGCAAGATCTACGCCGCCTACCAGGCGGCGCTGGCCCACCGCGGGCAGCCGACGGTGATCCTCGCCCACACCGTCAAGGGCTATCTCCTGGGCCCCCACTTCGCCGGCCGCAACGCCACCCACCAGATGAAGCGGCTGAGCCTGGAGGACCTCAAGGGCCTGCGCGATCGCCTGCACATTCCCCTCACCGACGCGCAGCTCGAGGCCGATCCGCACCTGCCGCCCTACTATCGGCCTGCGCCCGATGACCCGGCGCTGACCTACATGCTGGAGCGGCGGCGGCATCTGGGTGGCTACCTGCCTGAGCGCCGCGATGCCGCCACGCCTCTGCAGCTACCGGGCGACGCCCCCTACGAGGTGCTCAAGAGCGGCTCCGGCAGGCAGAAGGTCGCCACCACCATGGCGCTGGTGCGTTTGCTGCGGGAACTGATCAAGGATCCGCACCTGGGGCGGCGTCTCGTGCCGATTGTCCCCGATGAGGCGCGCACCTTCGGGCTGGAGTCGCTGTTCCCCACCCGCAAGATCTTCAACACCCAGGGGCAGCAGTACACGCCGGTGGACGCCGACCTCATGCTGTCCTATCGAGAGTCCGCATCCGGGCACATCATGCACACCGGCATCAATGAGGCCGGCTCGGCCGCCCTGTTCCAGGCGGTGGGCACCAGCTACGCCACCCACGGCGAGCCCATGATCCCCGTCTACATCTTCTATTCGATGTTCGGCTTCCAACGCACCGGCGACCAGTTCTGGGCAGCCGGCGATCAACTGACCCGTGGCTTCATCATTGGGGCGACGGCCGGGCGCACCACGCTCGTCGGCGAGGGCACCCAGCACATGGATGGCCACTCGCCGCTCATCGCCGCCACCAACGAGGCGGTGGTGAGCTACGACCCGGCCTACGCCTACGAGATCCGGCATCTGGTCCGCGACGCACTGGAGCGCTGGTACGGCCCGGATCGGGGCCGGGACCGCAACGTCATGTACTACCTGACCGTCTACAACGAGCCGATTCTGCAGCCGGCCGAGCCGGAGGACGCCGACGTCGAGGGCATTATCCGGGGCATCTACCGACTCGATGCCCCGCCCGACGGCGACGGGCCGCAGGTGCAGTTGCTCGCCTCCGGCGCCGCCGTACCGTGGGTGCGTACCGCGCGCCGTCTGCTGGCCGAGGAATGGGGTGTGCGCGCCGGCGTGTGGTCGGTGACCAGCTGGAACGAGCTGCGCCGCGACGGACTGAGGGCCGACACGGACCGTTTCCTGCACCCCGACAGGCCTGCCCGCACCCCGTACCTCACCGCCAAGCTGGCCGGGGCCCAGGGGCCGTTCATTGCCACCAGCGACTTCGACCACCTGGTGCCGGACCAAATCCGCGCGTGGGTGCCCGGCAGCTTCTACACGCTCGGCGCCGACGGCTACGGCCTGTCCGACACCCGTCCCGCGGCGCGCCGCCACTACCTCATCGATGCCGAGTGCGTGGTCGTCAAGGCGCTGCAGGCGCTGGCCGCCGAGGGCCGCCTCGATCGCTCCGTGCCGGTTAAGGCGCTGGCCCGTTACCGGCTTGAGGAGGTGGGCACCGGCACGTCCGGGTCGGACCCGGAGTAGTAGTGGGCATCCCGGTAACGCGGGCGCATGAGGTTGGCCGGGCTGAGCAACTCGTCGAGAGTCTCCTCATCCAGCAGCCCCATCTCCAGTACCACTTCACGGACGTTGCGGCCGCTGCGTGCGCACTCGCGCCCCACCAGGTCGCCATTGTGGTGTCCGATGACCTCGTTGAGGTAGGTGACGATGCCGATGGAGTTCATGACGTTGCGGCGGCACACCTCCGCATTGGCCTCAATGCCCACTACGCACAGGTCCTTGAGCGTCACCAGCGCGTTGCGCAGCAGCCGGATGGATTCAAAGCAGGCCTGGGCGATAACCGGTTCCATGACGTTGAGCTGCAGCTGTCCGGCCTCGGCGGCCATGGTCACGGTCAGGTCGTTGCCGATGACCTTGAAGCAGACCTGGTTGACGACTTCGGGGATGACCGGGTTGACCTTCGCGGGCATGATCGAGGAGCCGGCCTGGCGCTCCGGGAGCCGGATCTCGGCCAGGCCCGCCCGCGGCCCCGAGGACAGCAGCCGCAGATCGTTACAGATCTTGGAGAGTTTGACGGCCAGCCGCTTGATGGCGGCGTGCATGGAGACGTAGGCGCCGGTATCCCCGGTGGCCTCGAGCAGGTTGTGTGCCCCTGTCACCCGCAGCCCGGTGACCTCGCGCAGGTGTTCGACGACCAGCTCGCGGTATCCGGGCGGGGTGTTGAGCCCGGTACCGATGGCCGTAGCGCCGAGGTTGACCTCCAGCAGCAGCGCGGAGTTGTTCATGAGCCGAGGGATTTCCTCATCGAGCAGCTCGGCGAAGGCCCGAAACTCCGAGCCCAGGCTCATGGGCACGGCGTCCTGCAGCTGGGTGCGCCCCATCTTGAGCACATCGGCGAGCTCCTTGCCCTTGGCGAGTAGGGCGTCGATGAGGTCGCACAGATCCATCTCCAGCTGATTGATGGCCCGGTACATGCCCAGCCGGAAGCCGGTGGGGTAGGCGTCGTTGGTGGACTGGGACTTGTTGACGTGGTCGTTGGGATTGACGATGTCGTAGCGGCCCTTGGCGTAGCCCAGGTGCTCCAGGGCGAGGTTGGCGATGACCTCGTTGGTGTTCATATTGACGCTGGTGCCGGCGCCGCCCTGGAAGACGTCGATGGGGAACTGATCCAGGCAGCGTCCCTCGAGCAGGACCTGGTCGCAGGCCCACACAATGGCGTCGGCAATGTCGGCGGCGACCGTCCCCAGCTCCCGGTTGGTCATGGCGGAAGCCTTCTTGACCTCCACCATGCCGCGCACGAAGTCCTCCTGCTCGCCCACCGTCTCGTGAGAGATGCGGAAGTTCTCCGTGGCGCGCAAGGTGTGGATTCCCCAGTAGGCGTCCAGTGGGACCTGGCGGGAGCCGAGCAGGTCCTCCTCCGTCCGGGTGGCTTGTGACCTCATGCTGTCTCCTTCCTCATAGTGACCGACATTACCCGGCGCGGCGGCGTCCCAGCCGACGCAGCGCCGTCGCAGCGGGGTTCGGTTCCTGCGCCGCCGGTCGCTAGCATCGGCTCATGGATCAGTTGAGCGCCCCGGCAGTCACAGCCCTGCGGCGGGCACAAAACACGCTCATCGAACACTCCCTCGACCGCATCAGCGCGGCCCACCCCTGGTATCACACGCTGCCCGCAGCGGCGCGCACCCAGATTCAGACGGTCGCCCGGCTCGGCGTGACCATGTTCGTCGACTCCGTCGCGGAACCGGACGTGGAAACCGATCCCGCGCACATCTTCAACGTCGCCCCCGTGGCCCTGACCGGCACGGTCTCACTGGAGCAAACCCTGGAGCTGGTGCGTACCGTGGTCGACGTCGTCGAAGAGGAGGCACCCGACGTCGTCCCGGCGGCCAACCACGACGCCGTGCGGGTACTGGTCCTCACCTTCGGGCGCGACGTGGGTTTCGCGGCCGCCCAGGTCTACGCCCGCGTCGCCGAGGCGCGCGGCGCGTGGGATGCCCGTCTGGAATCGGTCGCCGTCGACGCCATGCTGCATGACTCCGCCGACGACGCCGCCACCCGGGCCGGCACGGCCGGCTGGCGCGGCACCGGCCCCGTCCTCGCCATCGTCGCGCAGACGGCCCTGGACGCCTTGGCCACCTCGCGTCTGCGCCACGAGTGCCGTCAATACGTGCAGGACTGCTTGGTGTCCGTGCACGGCGACTCGGTCATTGTCATCCTCGGCGGGGCGAACACGCCGGAAGAGCAGGCCGATTCTTCAGCATCTCGCGCCGAACTGGAGTCCGTCGCCACCCGCATCGCCGCCGGACTCGACGGTGCGGTGGTCATCGGGCCGGTGGTCTCCGGCGTCGCCCAGGGTGGACGCTCCCTGCGTTCGGCCCTGGCGGGGCTGCGCGCCCTGCCGGGCTGGGCCGAGGCCCCCAACCCGGTGCACGCCGATGACCTGCTGCCCGAGCGCCTCCTGGCCGGCGATCCCCTCGCGTCCGAACAGATCCAGGCACTGGTGACCGACCCGCTGCGGGACATGGGCAGCTTGTACGAGGAGACGGTCGCCACCTATTTGGCACTTGGCGGCAGCCTGGAGATGACCGCGCGCGCCCTGTTCGTCCACGCCAACACCGTCCGCTACCGGCTGGGACGGGTGAGCAAGCGCACCGGCTGGGATGCCACCAACCCCCGCGACGGGCTTGTGCTTCACCTGGCGATCATCGTCGGTCGCCTCGCTGGAGCGCCCGCCCAGTAACACCGCCCGCCGGGACATTCACGACTTACCCCACACAAAGGAGCCACCATGGCGCAGCCCACCGATGCCACCGATGCACTCACCGCCATCACCGAGATCGTCGCCGCGGAGGCCGACGTCGACGTCTCCCTCGTCAGCCCGGACTCCCGCCTCGCCGACGATCTGGATATCGACTCGCTCGGGCGGTTGACCATTGTCACCCAGGTCGAGGAGCGCTTCGGCATGACCATCGACGACGCCCTCATCCCCACCCTGACCACCGTCGGTGCTCTCGTCGAGCTGGTCGGCGACCACCGGAGCTGAGCGCCTCGTGCCCACTGCCGTGCCGAACGCCGTCCCGCCCCGCAGCGTCCTCGTCACGGGGCTGGGCACCACCAATCCGTTGGCGGGCGACGCCCCGGGCACCTGGCGGGCGCTGCGCGAAGGACGCGGGGCCGTCCGCACCCTGGATGCCGACTGGGTAGGCGCGTATGCGCTGCCGGTGCAGCTGGCCGCGCCGCTCGCCGTCGACCCCGGTGCGGTGCTGTCCGCCCGGCAGCGGCGCCGCCTGGACCGGGCGAGTCAATGCGCCCTGGTGGCAGCGCGCGAAGCCTGGACGACGGCGGGCGAGCCGACCGTGGCACCCGAGCGGCTGGCGGTGTCCTTCTCCCCCGGGATCGGGCCGGTACTGTCGGTCATGGACACGTGGGATGCGCTGCGCGAGGGCGGGCCGCGGCGCGTGCCCCCGACGGCCATCCCGGCGCTTATGCCCAATGCGCCGGCCGCCGCCGTCGGTCTGGAGCTGGGGGCGCGCGCCGGGGTGCATGCGCCGGTGTCCGCCTGCGCCTCGGGAGCCGAGGCAATCGCCTACGGGGCCGATCTCATTGCGCTGGGGCGCGCCGACGTCGTCGTTGCCGGCGGCACGGATGCAGCACTTCACCCCATGACGGTGACCGCTTTCGCGGCGATGCGGGCGCTGTCGACGCGCAACCACGACCCGGGGACTGCCTCGCGCCCCTTCGGGCCCAGCCGGGATGGCTTCGTGCTCGGTGAGGGGGCGGGGGCGCTGGTGCTGGAATCCGCCGCGCATGCGGCCCGGCGCGGCGCCCCGGTGCTGGCGGTGCTGGCGGGAACGGCTCTCACCGCCGACGCCTACGACGCCGTCCGTCCCGACCCGGCCGGCACGCAGCAGGAGCGGGCCCTACGCCTCGCGCTCGAGCGCGCCGGTGTGGAGGCTACCGCGATCGGGCATGTCAACGCCCATGCCACCTCCACCGCCGTCGGCGACGCCGTGGAGGCGCGCGTACTGGCTCAGGCCGTGCCCGGTGCGGCCGTGTCGGCAACCAAGTCGGCTACCGGGCATCTGCTCGGTGGCGCGGGCGCCGTGGAGGCGGTGCTCACGGTGCTGGCGCTTGCGGAGCAATGGTTGCCCGGCACCTTGCTGCCCGCCGGGGTCGACCCACAGATCGCGGATCTGGGCCTCGACGTCGTCGGCCCGGGCGGCAGGCGGGCCAGCGTCCGCGCGGCCGTCAGCACCTCATTCGGCTTCGGGGGCCACAACGCGGCCCTGGTCTTCACCCGTCCTTAACCGACCCGGTGCAGCCAGCGCACGGGCGCACCGGCGCCCGCGTAGCGGAACGGTTCGAGTTCGTCGTCCCAGGCCTGCCCGAGCGCCAGGTCGAGTTGGCGGCGCATGACGGCGGGCTCATCGGCGTGGGCCAGCGCGGCGCGCACCCGGTCTTCGGGGATCACGACATTGCCGTGAACATCGGTCTGGGCGTGGAAAATGCCCAGGTCAGGGGTGTGCGACCAGCGCCCGCCGTCATACCCGGGGGATGCCTCTTCGGTGACCTCGTAGCGCAGATGAGCCCAGCCACGCAGGGCGCTGGTGAGCTGGGCGCCGGTGCCAACGCGGCCGACCCAGCTGGCCTCGGCGCGCATCATCCCCGGGGCGGCGGGCTGCTCGGTCCACTCGAAGTGGACACGACTGCCCAGCACCTCGGCCACGGCCCACTCGATATGCGGGCAGAGCGCGCGGGGCGCAGAGTGTACGAAAAGTACACCGCGGGTGTAGGCACCGTTCACGTAGATCGCCTCCTGGTGGTGTCGAGATTCGTCTTCCCCAACGGTCTCGATCCCTACCGGGCTCACAGCGTGAAGCACGCGGCGTGCGCTGTCATGATGCCATAGCTGAGTGCGCATTGCCAGGCGCCGGGCCGCTCCCGCCCACCCCTTTCACCGAAACCGGCACTAATAACATGCCGAAACCGGCACTAATGACGTGTCGAAACCGGTCGAAGTGGTTGCGGGTGGGCAGGCGCCGGTCCGGCTCGACTATGCAGGCGTTGAGACCATGCAGAACTCCAAAACTCGTGTCTGAGAGACAAACACGTGCCCATGGGACAAACTCGTGTCCGTGACCGCTGGGGGCAAGCCCCTTTGCCTCTACGATCACGCGTATGCCAGCGGAAACACACAACGCAGCACCGCAGCGGCTGCGCTTATGGGAACACGCCACCGAGTGGCCGCTCATCGCGGCCGCGACCCTCTTCCTGTCCGTCTACGCCTGGGAGGTCATTGCGGATCTTCAAGGCGCCGACCGTCGCATCCCCGAAACGGTGATGAACACGGTGTGGGTCATCTTTGCCGTGGACTACTGCGTTCGGCTCGTACTGGCGTCTCACCGGCGCCGCTGGTTCGCCCGCCACTTGCCGGACCTCGCGATGGTAGCGCTGCCCATGCTGCGGCCCTTGCGTCTGGTGCGACTACTCACCCTTATCGGCGTCCTCCAGCGCAGCGCGGGCACTGCCCTGCGGGGACGCATTACAGCCTACACGGCAGGAAGTGCGGCCCTGCTGTCCTTCGTAGCCTCGTTAGTGGTATTGGATGCGGAGCGCGCAGCACCGGGGGCATCCATCACCACATTCCCAGATGCCCTATGGTGGTCACTGGTCACCATCACCACCGTCGGCTATGGCGACCTTGCGCCTGTGACAACCGTCGGCAGATGGACAGCCGTCCTTCTCATGATCGGTGGCGTGGCCATGATCGGCATTGTGACCGCCACCCTTGCCTCCTGGATCGTCTCCCTGGTGACCGAAGAGAACGCAGCGCAGGAGGCTGCAACACAAGCACAGGTCGCAGCCCTGCAGGAGCAGCTCGCCGCGCTGTCAGAACAGTTACACGGAGCGCTGGAGCCGACCAGTGGAGACAACAACCCACACCCCGACCATGACGGAGCCCCGGCCGCTGGGGGCCGGGGCTCTGATGAGCTCCTGCGGTTGGACTCGAACCAACAACCCTCCGATTAACAGTCGGATGCTCTGCCATTGAGCTACGCAGGATCGCGCGTGGCGCGGATGGAACTTTAGCAAGCTTCGGGCGCGGACGTCGAATCGGGAGACTTGGGCGGCGCGGCACCATCTCGCCGGAAAGTCAGTTTGTGGGCAGCCCCACACCGTCACGGACGCGGTGGTTAAGGTCCGCAAGGGCCGCTTGATCGGCGGCGTCCAGGCCCGCGGCGACGTCGTCCGGCAGGCTGGAGGCGGTGTACAGCCCCCAGCGCGCGTCGCGGCGCACGCTGACCGTCACCCGCCGTCCTCCCGGCAACGTGTCGGTGGCCGAGTGCACCAGCGCGGATTCCACCCCCTGCCGCAGTGCTCGGGCAAAACGGGCCACGTCGACCGGCTGGGAGCCCTCCCCCGAGACCACCGCCGCAGGCACAACCAGTTCCAGCGGGGCGCGGGCGGCGTCGGTCCAGGTCAGGGTGAAGGTAGCGGCTTCGGCGTCCCAGCGGCCGCGTTCCACCTCGTGCCAGCCCCGGTGCAACTCCACACCATCGGCTCCCACCACCGTCAGGTAGCGCGCCGTGGCCGCCGCCCAGCGAGATCCGTCGGCATCCAGCGGCACTGCGCCGAGCAGTGGGCCGTCACTGGGCACCAGTGCGGCTAGCGTCGGCGGTATGGCCACCGACCTGCGGAAGCGGGCCAGGAACGAGCGGGCGGAGGACGATGGGCCGGTACGTGCCATGCGCTCAGGCTAGATGATGGTGTCCGAGAGGGGTACGGCCGATACTGCCGCCGGAACGTGCGAAGATGTGCTCATGGCTTACCGCGACATCCGCATTATCGGCGATCCGGTGCTGCGCACCGTATGCGACCCGATCACCGACATCGATGACTCAGTCAAAGCACTGGTGGAGGACCTGCTTGAAACCGTTGATGAAGACGGCCGTGCGGGTCTGGCCGCCAATCAGATCGGCGTGAGCCTGCGCGCCTTCTCCTGGCATATCGACGGCGAGATCGGCTACATCCTCAACCCGCGAATCGTTGAGCTGTCCGAGGACGAGTTCCAGGACGGCGAGGAGGGCTGCCTGTCGGTTCCCGGGCTGTGGTACCCGACCGAGCGCGCCTGGTATGCCCGTGCCGAGGGCATCGACCTCGACGGCAAGCCCGTTGTTGTGGAGGGCGAAGAGCTCATGGGCCGTTGCATCCAGCACGAATGCGACCACCTCGACGGGCACCTGTACCTGGACCGTCTCTCCCGCAAGAACCGTGCCAAGGCGATGCGGGAGCTGCGCGAAAAGGGCCTCTGACCCGCCCGGCGGCGCAGCGGCCCGCCCGGCGGCGCACCGCCGCGTCAGCCCTGCCGGGCCATCTGCATGCGCCGGTTTTCCAAACCGACGATCTCCTCGAACAGGTCGCGGTAGCCGGCGTCGTCCGGACTCATACGCCGCTGCCGGGAGCGCAGCTCGGTCAGCCGCCGGTTGATGCCGGTGCGGGCCAGCGAGGAGAGCACACCGGAGGCGTAGCGCTCAATCGCGTCGCCGTCCGGTTCGGCCTGGTTGCCGCGTGGGGCGGGCAGCGGAAGCGGGGCGACGGCGAGCTCCGTCACCGCTGCCCCGACCGGGCCGATCGCCCCGGCGCGCACCTGTTCCAGCCAGCGGGTTGTGGCCCGCTTGACGGCGTCCGCGGGCGCCAGGCCCGCGGCCTCGGCACGCTGCACCAGGCCGTCCACTTCGCTCGCCC